>NZ_CBCRZX010000044.1:28938-37021 GCF_965137155.1 Stackebrandtia soli | reverse complement strand
GGGTGGGGGTGGCCCAGAAGATGGCGGTGACGGTGAGGACCGCCAGCAGGCCCAGGGTGATGGTCATCGAAGGTTCTCCGTGGTCGGGGTGAATGAGTCGAGCACAGTGGAGCTGCGCCGCGCGATGTCGGTGGCGTCCAGGCCCTGGACGGTCGCCTCGGCGAGTAGCGTGCGGAGCCGCCGCTCCCATCGCTCCTCGAATCCGTCCTCCGGTGGGCCCGAGGTCGTGTCTCGCCGTACGACGGCACCGCTCTTGCGATTGACGCGGATGACGCCTTCCTGGCGAAGCAGGTCGTACGCCTTGGCGACCGTGTGGAAGTTGACCGCGAGATCGGTGCCGAGTTGCCGGGTCGACGGCAGTTGGGCCCCTTCGGTCAGGTCCCCACGGGCGATCGCCTCTATGACCTGATCACGTATCTGCTGGTAGATCGGCACATCGCTGTCCAGGTCGAGTATCAGTTGCATCCGTAAATCCCATCTGTTATACATGAACTATAACAGCTACGAAAGATAGGAAAAAGATCCCCATGGCAGCCCTCACCATCACCACCGACTCGATCGTCGTCACCCCGGGAAGCAAGGAGCGCGTGTTCGGGCTGACCGGCCCCGTCACCATCCCGCTCACCGCGGTGCGATCGGCCGAAGCCGTCGACGCCCCGATCGCGGAGACCCGCGGAGGCCGCTACGGCGCGCACGTGCCCGGACTCGCCAAGGTCGGCACGTGGGGGCTCGGCAAGGGCGTCCGACAGCTCGTCTTCGCCTACCAGGATCGCCCGGGAATCCACATTCGACTCAACCGCGAGTTGTCGGAGAACTTCGACGAGATCATCGTCAGCACGCCGAACGCCGCCGACCTCGTCACCGAGTTGACGGCGCGCGGCTGACCGTCCCACCCCGACACCACCCGGGCGATAGGATCGGCCGACTCAGGGGGAGGCCGTATGACGCCCGATTGGCGCGCCGTCGACTATGTACCGACCGTGTGGACGATCGCCCGGGACGGCGAGCCCATCGGCACGTTCACCGTCAGCGGCATCCGCTTCGGCGCCTTCGTCGGCACCTTCGAACCCCTGCCGTCCTACGAGCCGCTGCGACCGCTCGTCGACATGGCGAACCGGATCGACGAGTTGGGCGAGGACGACCAGCTCGCCGCCGACGCCGCGGACGCCCTGTGGCGCGTTCTCATGGAGCACGTCACCGTCACGGGCCCCGCCCGGGAGACGCTGCGTGACCCGATCCTTTGGTTCGGGCTGCCGGACACGGACGAGGACGCGATCCGGTTCGCCGAGATGGACTTTCCCGGCTGACGACGCGAACCGTCTCGACTGTGAGCTGGGCGGCACGCCCCGCGCCGACGGAATACCGCCGTCGAGGTCCGCGCTGCATTCGGAGGCGCCGTGACAGGACGACGCCCATCCACGAAAGGCCGCCATGAGTGAGTCCGCGCCGTTGAAGGTCGACATCTGGTCCGACATCGCCTGCCCCTGGTGCTACATCGGCAAACGCCGCTTCGAGGAAGGCGTCCGTCGACACGTCGCCAACGGCGGACGCGACGTCACGATCGAGTACCACTCCTTCGAGCTCGCCCCCGACACGCCCGTCGACTACGACGGCACCGAGGTCGACTTCCTCGTCAAGCACAAGGGCATGCCCGCCGAACGGGTCAAGGAGATGCTCGCGAACGTCACCGACATCGCCTCCGGTGTCGGCCTGAAGTACGACTTCGACGCCGTCCAGCACACCAAGACCCTGAACGCGCACCGACTGCTCCACTTCGCGAAGGCGCACGGCCTGCAAGCCGAGTTGAAGGAACGACTTCTCAAGGCGTACTTCGTGGAGGGTCGGCATGTCGGCCGGGAGACCGAGCTGACGGCGCTCGCCGCCGAGGTCGGGCTCGACCCGGACGCCGCCGCCGAAGCGCTCGCGACCGGCGCGTACGCGGACGCCGTCGAGGCGGACCTGGCGCAGGCGTCTGCCTACGGCATCCGAGGGGTTCCGTTCTTCGTCATCGAGTCGGCGTACGGCGTCTCGGGCGCCCAGGAACCGGAGGTTTTCGCAGCCGCGCTGCGTCGGGCCGAGGAGGGGACGGCGTGACGCCCGACGACCCGGAGCCGACGGCAGTCGAGCCGACACCGGTCATCCCGCCGCTGGCAATGATCGGCGACCCGGACGCGGTCGTGTGCGACGACAACGGTTGCGCGCTCCCGTCACCCGATCCGTCCGCGAACGAACGACCCGCGGACTGAGGCGGTCGCGCTCACCCGACTCCCGAACAACACAGCACGACCAAGCCGACGAAGGCGATCACGCCGATCGCCGGCCACACGGTCGGACCCCAGCCGGTCCGCTCCCCGGAGGAGGCGTTCATCCCGTGGTTCCAGGTGGGGGCGTCCGCGCCGTCCCCACCACGTCCATCCATATTGAAGTGTCGTGGTCCGGCTGGCGTATCGGTCACGGTGCCTCCTGACGGTGGCGGGCATTGACGCCGCGTACGCGGGCGACCCCCATCACATCACAATGTGACGCCCATCTCAATCCCATGAGCGACGCGGACTCTCGAACCGCGTGGTCGTCGGCTCCGTTTCCCCGCCGTCACCTCGAGGTGCCGCGCCTCGACCGTCGACTCGCCCCGAGCGCACGCCGACGACGACGGGTTGTCGCGGTGCCGCGACCGCCACACCCCGCACTGAGGCGGCCGAAACCGCCCTGAGCGGGTGATATCGTGCAGCAACCGCGAGGCCCACAAAGGCGCGATACCTGTGGCCGGGCCGTGGCCGCGACTCGCCGACGATGCCGCGTCATGCGACCGCCGTGACTGCGACTCCGCGACGCCGACCGCGTCGCACGCCACCGGAAGGACACCGAGGCATGCAGGACAGCACAAGTTCACCCTCCCCCGACGCCGCACTGGCGGAACTGCTCGAAGGCAACCGCCGCTTCGTCGAAGGCGCCCCCATCCACCCGCATCAGGACGCCGCGTACCGCGCGTCGATCGCCGTGGAACAGCGCCCCTTCGCCGTCATCTTCGGCTGCTCCGACTCCCGTCTCGCGGCCGAGATCATCTTCGATCGCGGTCTGGGCGACCTCTTCATGGTCCGCACCGCCGGACACATCGTCGGCCCAGGCGTCCTCGCCAGCATCGAGTACGGCGTCTCCGTCCTCGGGGCGCCACTCGTGATCGTCCTCGGGCACGACTCCTGCGGCGCGATCAGCGCCGCGCGCGCCGCCACCAACAACGAGACGCCCATGCCGGAGAATTTGCGGCCGATCATCGACGGAGTCGCGCCCAGCATCCGGCTCGCGAACGCCCGCCGGGTCACCGACGCCGACGGCATCACCAACCTGCACGTCAGCCGCACCGTCGACATGATCGCCAGCCACAGCGACGAGATGTCGGAGACCGTCGCGGCGGGCCGTTGCACCGTCGTCGGCATGTCCTACCGGCTGGCCGACGGCCGGGTCACCCTCCTCGACGCGGCACCAGTGCCGCTATAGCGCCACGACACTGAACGCATACGCGATCGGCGTCGGCGCCCGGAAGTCGTCGACGTGGGCCGTCCGCTCCACGGGGACGGCCGCCCGACCCGATCCCTACGCCGCACCGCGCGCGGCATCCCACTCGCGGTTCTCCGCCGCCCGAACGGGAGCGTTGAAGAACCACACGACGACGAAGCCCGCGCACAACACCGCCGCCGGGACGAGCATCGACTCGCCCATCGCGGACGCGAAACCGGAACGCAACGCCGCCGGCAACTCCCCCGCGCCCTCGGGAGTCGCCCCCGTGCTGTCGAACCCCGGCAGGTTCAACGCGAGACGCGCGTTCATCGCCGCCGCGATCCCGGCACTGCCGAGCACCGCCCCGACCTGGCGCATCGTGTTGTACACACCGGACCCGGCCCCTGCCATCCGCGGCGGTAGATTGCGCGTCGCCGTCGACGACAACGGCGCCCACACCCCCGCGTTGCCGAAACCGAGCAGCACCGTCGGCAACAGCAGCAGCCACACCGGCGTCGTCGGCGTCAGGATCAAACCGAGCCACGTCAGACCACCGATCATGCACGCGAATCCACCCGCCGCGAGGTACTTCGGATTCGTCCGGTCGACGAGCTTCCCGACGACCGGCGCCAACCCGCCCGAGATCACCGCCATCGGGGCGAGCAGCAAAGCGGCCTCGGTCGCGCTGAAACCGCGCGCGACCTGAGCGAACAACATCAACGGCAACGCCATCCCCGTCGTCGCGAAACCCATCGACGCGATCCCGACGTTCGCCAGACCGAAGTTCCGGTCCCGGAACACCGCGAGCGGCAACAGCGGCTCGCGCCGGTTCAGCCTCTGCCACACGACGAACACGACCAACAGCACGACGCCCGCCGCCACCAACCTCCCCACCGAGATCGGACCGACGATGACACCCCAGTCGAAGGACTCGCCCTCCTGAATCCCGAAGACCAGGCAGAACATCCCCACCGTCGACAGGATCACCCCGAGACCGTCGAAACGGTGCGAATGCGTCGTCAACTTCGGCACGAGCCGCGCAGCCATCACGAAACCGACGATCCCCACCGGGACGTTGATGAAGAAGATCCACTCCCACCCGAACGCGCCGACGAGAACCCCGCCCAGCACCGGGCCGACGAGGATCGCCACACCCGCGACGGAGCCCCACAACCCCATCGCCGTCCCCCGACCGTCGGGCGGAAACGTCCGGGTGATCACGGCCATCGTCTGCGGCGTCATCATCGCCGCCCCGAGCCCCTGCACGACCCGCGCAATGATCAGGCTCTCCACGTGCGGGGACAGGCCACACCACACCGACGCGAGGGTGAACACGACCAACCCGATCAGGTACACGTTCTTCGGACCGAACCGGTCGCCCAACCTCCCCGTCACGAGCAGCGGCACCGCGTACGCCAGCAGGTAGGCGCTCGTCACCCACACCGCCTCGGTGATGTCCGCGTCCAGCCCGGCCATGATCGCGGGCATCGCGACCGACACGATCGTCGAGTCGACCAGGATCATGAAGAACCCGATCACGAGCGACCACAGGGCCGGCCACGGTTTCACGATGTCGGTCATGCCTGGATGCCCCCGCTGCACTGGTGAACGAAACGACGCGCGCCGAGGCCGCGCCGTTTCGCACCCTATGCCCCGCCCCACCGCGACACCCGACGAAGGCCCTCCCGTTTGTGCCCTCAAGGACAATCCCTTTCCGCCGTTTCGGCGTGCCGCGTCGCCAATGCGGTGATCATTACCGTGGACGCGCGCCCGTCGCGGCGCGTGCTCGGGGACGAGGGGAGCGACGATGACGACTACACCGATCCGTCCGGTCCGTCCGGCCGAACCGTCGACGGGGGAGCTCGTACACCGGGCGACCGAACAGGTGACGCGGCTCGTCAAGGATGAACTGGCGCTGGCGAAAGCGGAGATGGCCAACAAGAGCAAACAGGCCGGCGTCGGAGTCGGCATGTTCGGCGGGAGCGGCCTGCTCGCCGCGTACGGCCTCGGCGTTCTCATCGCCGCCGCCGTGCTCGCGTTGACGCTCGTCTGGCCCGCCTGGTTGGCGGCGCTCGCCGTCGCGGGCGGCGTCTTCCTCATCGCCGGCCTATTGGCGCTGATCGCGCGGGCACGGCTGAAGAAGGCGGTGCCTCCGGTCCCCGCCGAGACCATTTCCAGCCTGAAGGCCGACATGGCGCAGTTGAAGGAGCGAACGCACCGATGACGATGCAGCGGAACCGGACCGAATCCGAACTCGAACCGGACGAGGAGACCGTCGCGCGCGATCTGAACCAGATTCGCGCCGACATCGCGGTGACTCGTCGCGAACTCGGCGACACCGTAGAGGCGTTGACCGCGAAGATGGACGTGCGCGCGCGAGCCCGGGACGCGGTCTCCGGCGCCCGCCACCGCTTCACGTCGGCGACGGAGCCTGTCGTTGGCGAGGTGAAGCACAACCGTGTGCCCGTTCTCCTGGGCGCGGCGGGGGTCGTCGCGGCCGTGGTGATCCTGGTGTGGGGGCGACGACGGTGAACAAGCTCATCGCGAAACCGATCGATCTCGCGGCGGGAATGGCGGGTGGTCTCCTCGCCGGCCTCGTCTTCCGCAAGCTGTGGAAGGTCACCACCGGGGAGAAGGAGGCCCCGGCCAGCACCGACACGGATCGGGGGTGGGGCGAGATCCTCGCGGCGGCGGCGCTTCAAGGCGCCATCTACGCGCTCGTCAAAGCCTCGATCGCCAGGGCGAGCGCCGGCAGAACCCACAAGAACGCCGACTCCTGAGGCGTCGCGATCGGCCCGAGGTGGCTCGTCCCGCCTCGGGCCGCCGCACTGGCGGGCGCTCACGTCGGTCGGTCCCTTATGGCATTCGCCCGAACGGCGATACCGACTCTGTTTCGATGTCCATATAGATCATTTGATGGGCGCGCGAACCTGGCCGGGGCGGATCACGGCAATCATGTGCCGTCGCCCGAGTGTCGTCTCAGGGCTGGTGTCGTTGTGGGGGCGGTGTTCCGGCACGACCGGGCGCCCACGGATAAGCGGAGGCGGCGGACGTCCAGGCGTGTTAATTTGGCGCGCAGTCGGCGGAACTGCGACGTCGACGCGGGCACGAGCGAGTCGTGCCTCCCCACGGACGGACGTGAAACACATGAGTGACCAACCCGCTCGATGGAGCCAGGCGGGCATCTACCCCGACATGTGGGCCGACCCTGACGACGACCCCCGCAACAACGACGGCGTCAGCCCGGACGGCGAGCTCGCGACGTTGCAGGACTTCCTGACGAACTATCGCCTGACTCTGCGGATGAAATGCGAGGGCCTGACCCCGGAACAGCTGGCCCACCGGTCGGTACCGCCGTCGACGATGTCGCTGCTCGGCCTGCTTCGGCACCTCGCCGAAGCGGAACGGGACTGGTTCAACTGGATCAGCGACGACGAACCGCTACCGAAACTGTACGGCGCGCGAGACGCGGACTTCGACGGTGCGGTCGCGGACCAGGCGGTCGTCGACGCCGCGTACGCCGATCTCGAGCGCGAGCAGGCCGCGATCGACGCCGTGCTGGCCGAACACTCGGACTTGGGCGAGCGCCTCGGAAAGGAGGAGATCGCCGTCCGCGAGCTGATGGTCCACCGGATCGAGGAGTACGCCCGCCACTGTGGGCACGCCGACCTGTTGCGCGAGTGCGTCGACGGGCGAGTCGGCCAGTGACGGGAACGGGGGCACGGGCGGCGCGCGGGATCACGGTGACGATGGTCGGTCCGCAATCGCGCGACCTCCTGTCGTCTTACGGTCTCCCCCGTTCTGTGGAATCTCGGCGAGGACCGTGATTCGCGGCCCGTCGACGGTCCGTTGACCCGGCTTCAACCGGTTGGACTCCGCCCGCGTGACGGGCGTTGTGCCCCGGACAAGCTCGTCCGCTCGGCTCAGAAACCTTGGGGCGGAGGCGTTCTCGTCGAATGCGCCGGGTTCGGGGGCCTCCGGCCTCCTCCCCAGGTCGGAATCTACCCCCAACCTGCTGAAGCCACGCTAAAGCGCGCTGAAGTCGCGTTCAGCTTCGTGACCGGGAAGACCACCCGACCGACCCCACCGCCCAACGGACGAAGCCGACCGGCGACCGGCGACCGGCGACCGGCGACCGGCGACCGGCGCGATTTGACATTGATCAATTTATATCGATATTGTTGCGGATCACCGATACCGATTCGTGACTTTCGGCCGACCCGCGCCGAACGTCCCTCGGTCACCCCGGCGGAAAGGAAAGGAAATGGCCGTCATTCGCAGCCGCTACAATCCGCTCGCCGCTCGCATCATCAGCGTCGTGATCGGCGCTATCATCGCGGTTCTTTTGCTACACATACTGTTCGTGCTGCTGGGTGCCAATGTGGACAATCCACTGGTCGTCTTCATCAGCGGCCTGGCCGGTTGGTTCGGCTGGCTGTTCACCGACCTGTTCACCGTCGGCAACGCCCAGCTGAGCGTACTGCTCAACTACGGACTGGCCATCGTGGTCTACGCCGCCATCGGCGCGGGACTGCGCACCCTGTTCCGGTCCGCCTGACCGCGACGGTGGGNGACCGCTCATGACGAG
>NZ_CBCRZX010000044.1:0-28928 GCF_965137155.1 Stackebrandtia soli | reverse complement strand
CCCCCCCACCCACCCCAGCGCGAGCACGAAAGTGGCGCCGCGGCTGGAAACCACGGCGCCAGACCCGTCAGAGGTCACACCGTTAACGCACCCGAACGTTCTCGGCCTGCGGACCCCTGTCCCCCCTCGCAACGTCGTACTCGACTCGCTGGTTCTCCTCCAGCTGTCGGAAGCCGGTGGCGTTGATCGCCGAATAGTGGACGAATACGTCGCCACCCTCGTCATCCTGGGCGATGAAGCCGTATCCCTTATCGGCGTTGAACCACTTGACTATGCCAGTTGCCATTACCTAACCCCTGTGCCCTTGACTTGGCGAAAAGACGCTTCAGAGCCTACGGGCGGTCAGTGCGCGATGTGGAGGATTGGACAAACCATCCACAAAGTCATAGCGAGCCGCCGAGCAGGTACCTCCCATAGTCGACGCCCGTCTTGGCGTACGACGCGCCGTCCGGTGCGCCCGTCGCGTCGAGCGAGGCGACGAGGACCCAACCGGCGTCGATCGTGCCGTCGACATCCTCGCCGGGCGCGCCGACGAGAAGGCCGGGCCGATCCGCCGCGTTGAACGCCCACTGGATCCGCAGCGCCGCGCCGAGGCGGTCGCCCGGTTCGGGACTGCCGGGAACGTTCGGCGACAGCTGTGTGACGCCGAGCGAACCGGCGCAGTCGACACCGATCGCGTCGCAGTTCAGCACGACGATCCCACCGGCGGCGGCGTCCTCATAGATCGCCTCTCCCGGAGACCCGACGACGATCTCGGCGGCCGCGTCGCCGTCGAGATCGGCGGCCTCGACCTGGGCGCCCCATTCGTCGCCCTCCTCGCACACCCCGGGCACGCCTGCGGTCTCCTGGCTGATGAGTTGCGGGAACGAGTCGCTGTACATGACGACGACCCGGCCGCAGTTCTCGTTGTTGGGCCCGACCGATCCAGGCGCACCGATAATCAGATCACCGATGAGGTCGCCGTCCGCGTCGGCGATCGCGACATCCGCGCCGAACAGGGACAGCGCCCCGTCCATGTTCTCGGCGTAGTAGGTGACATGGCTCGGTTCCGATGAGGCGATGTCCTTGACGATGGTGACGGAGCCGCCGAGTTCACGGGCGGGCGTGCCGATGACGACCTCGGCAACCCCGTCGCCGTCGAGGTCGCCTACGGCCAGCGACGGTTGCCGATCCTCGGTCGGCGGCGGCGGTTCGACGTAGTAGCCCTTGTCGGTCCACTGCCCGTCCTCGTCATGGGTCAGAACGGTGCTGGTGCCGTCCTTACTCGATACGATCTCGCGGCCCGACGCGTCACTGATCTCGCCGATCGCGACGGCGCGGCCGGGCACGCCGAGTTCGACGTCGAAGTCCGGATCGAGCACGAGCCCCTCGGCGGAGCCGCGCCAGATCGAGACGGTCGGACCGGACCATTCCCATTCGCAGTCGGTGCACGCCGCGACGAGGTCGTGGTAGCCGTCCTCGTCGAGGTCCGCCGTGGCGAAGGAGTCGGCGAAACCGTCATAGCCGAACGAGGCGGGCGGTCGCAGATACTCGGTGGGCAGTTCGGTCGAGTAGTCGACCACGATCGTTCCGGACGCCGTCTGCAAGCCGTCGCGGGCACCGAGCGCGAGGTCGGTGACGCCGTCGCCATCGAAATCGGCGCCCATCTGGTCTGTCGCGGCGTGGGCCGGGGACGCCGCGATCAGGATCGGCGCCGCGATAGCGGCGATGGCGAATCCGATGATGTGACGTGGAATGGGCAAGTCTCCTCCTCGAAGTCTCGGTGTTGTGCAACTTGGGCGTGCGGATTGTTCGGGATGGATGGTGTCATGTGGAGCTTCCACGGTGGGCGTTTTCGGCGCTTTGTTCTGGACGATTTGGTGGTGATCGCCCTGTCGCTACCGCCGAGTAGCCGAGGTGGGATCGTCCAGATGGCTCTATTACGGGTGCTCGTGGGGGCACGGGCCATCGCTTTGGGCGGCGAGGACCCAGGTCAGAGTGTCGGACCGTGGCGGAATGGACGCGGGAACGTCCGCACATCGCCGTGGGTGATTGTGATAAACCTCCATACACGTGAATACGTCGGCGGTGAGAGGACGAACCATGGACGCAGACGTCATCGTCGTTGGCGCTGGTCTCGCGGGTTTGGTGGCGACCGCTGAGCTGGTCGACGCGGGCAAGAAGGTGGTCCTGCTGGATCAGGAGCCGGAGCAGTCGCTGGGTGGTCAGGCGTTCTGGTCCTTCGGCGGACTGTTTCTTGTGGATAGTCCGGAGCAGCGCCGGATGGGCATCCGCGACTCGCGGGAGCTCGCGTTGCAGGACTGGTTCGGCAGCGCCGGTTTCGATCGCCCCGAGGACGAGTGGCCGCGCCGGTGGGCGGAGGCGTACGTCGACTTCGCGGCGGGCGAGAAGCGCGCCTGGCTGCGCGAACGCGGCGTGCGGTTCTTCCCTGTCGTCGGGTGGGCGGAGCGCGGCGGGTATCTGGCCGACGGGCACGGCAACTCCGTACCGCGTTTCCACATCGTGTGGGGCACGGGTCCGGCGCTGGTCGACGCTTTCGAACGTCGGGTGCGCGAGGGGGTGGCCCGGGGGCTCGTCACCTTGGCGTTCCGGCATCGTGTCGACGAGCTGGTGACGTCGGACGGCGCGGTGACGGGTGTGCGCGGCGCGGTCCTGGCGGATTCGAACGTCGAGCGCGGTACCGCGAGCTCGCGGGACGTGGCGCGGGAGTTCGAGCTGTCGGCGTCCGCCGTCGTCATCACGTCGGGTGGCATCGGTGGGAATCTGGACCTGGTGCGGAAGAACTGGCCGTCGTCGTTGGGCACGGCTCCGAAGGCGATGCTGTCCGGCGTTCCCGCCCATGTGGACGGTCGAATGCTGGGGATCACCGAGGACGCGGGCGGCGCGATCATCAACCGCGACCGCATGTGGCATTACACCGAGGGCATCACGAACTGGAACCCCGTCTGGGCCAACCACGGCATCCGCATCCTGCCGGGACCGTCGTCCCTGTGGCTGGACGCGACGGGTCGGCGGCTGCCGGTCCCGCTGTTCCCCGGTTTCGACACGCTCGGGACGCTGCGGCACATCATGAGCACCGGGTACGAGTACACGTGGTTCATCCTGACGCAGAAGATCATCGAGAAGGAGTTCGCGCTTTCGGGGTCGGAACAGAACCCAGACCTGACGGGCAAGAGCGTCAAGCAGGTGCTCAAGCGGGCTCTGCCGGGCGCGCCGGGACCGGTCGAGGCGTTCAAGCGGCACGGCAGCGACTTCGTCGTCGCCGACACGATCGAGGAACTCGTCGACGGGATGAACGCGATCACGGACGAGCCGCTGCTGGACCGCGCCGAGATCTTGAAGACGGTGCGCGCGCGGGACCGGGAGATCCTCAACACGTTCACGAAGGATCTGCAGGTGACGGCGATCCGGGGCGCCCGCAACTACCGGGGCGACAAGCTGATCCGGGTGGCCACGCCGCACCGGCTGCTCGACCCGAAGGCGGGTCCGATGATCGCGGTCCGGCTGAACCTGTTGACGCGCAAGACCTTGGGTGGTCTCCACACCGATCTCGACGGCCGGGTGCTGCGCGAGGACGGGACTCCCCTGCCGGGTGCCTATGCGGCGGGTGAGGTCTCGGGCTTCGGTGGTGGCGGCGTCCACGGGTACCGGTCGTTGGAGGGCACGTTCCTCGGCGGGTGCATCTTCTCGGGTCGGTCGGCGGGACGGGGCGTCATCGCTGACCTGTGAGGTGGGCCGGTGTCGACGGCGTCGCGGTTTAAGGCCGGACGGCCGATCGGCGGTCGTCGGCGCGCGTGGCAGGCTGGGACGCCGCAGACCCGACCTTCGCGAAGGACACCGCCGTGTGGTTCGACCTTGATCCGATCCTCGCTTCGCCGTGGATCTACCTCGCCGTGATGGCGTTGATCATGGTCGACGTGTACCTCCCGATCACGCCGAGCGGGACGACGTTGATCGCGGCGAGCGTGTACGCGTACTCGGGTGAGACGTCGCTCGTCGTGTTGCTGTTGTGCGCGGCGACCGCTTCGACGCTCGGGGACGCGGTGGCGTTCCGGGTGGCGCGTCGCGGGTCGGGGGCGATCGGGCGCCTCGTGGCTCGACATCGCTTGGCGGAGCGCGCGGATGACCGGCTTCGGTCGACGTTGCGCCGGAATCTCGGGAGAACGATCGTCTTCGCCCGTTTCGTGCCCGCCGGTCGCATGATCGTGACGTTCACGTCCGGTACCGACGCGCAGGTCTCGCACGCCCGTTTTCAGCCGTGGTCGGCGTTGGCCGCCGTCTGCTGGGCTTCTTACACGGTCGGTTTGGGTTGTCTCAACGCGATGTTGTTCGACACGACCTGGGTCGCGGCGGTCACGGCGGTCGTGTCGGTCACCGTCATCGGCGCCGTACTCGCCCGGGCTCGTCCCGCCGCGTCCCTCTCCGCTTGACCGGTTCCGGCTCGTGCGCCGGAACCGGTGGGCGTTCGCGACACCGGTCAGAAGTAGGTCAACGCCGGGTAGGCGAGGAGCATGACGGCGCCGAAGCCCAGTTTGAGCAGCGCGTCGACGATGCCGAGCACACGCAGGGGGACGGCCTTGGCGTACCAGCCGATGGCGGCGTTGGCGGCGGTGACGACACCGAGGATCGCGATGAGCGGCCCGTGGGCGGCGCCCATCGTGATGAAGTGCAGCCCGACGACGAACAGGATCGCGAGGATCATGGTGCGTTCGTCGGCGTCCTTGTAACGACTCACGACGAGGTAGATGAGGCCCATCTCCAGGACGATCGAGCCGGCGAGGGCGGCGATGTGGATCCAGGACGGGGTTCCGAGCGACGGCAGCAGGGCCGATAGTCCACTTGCGATGATTCCGGCGGCGCCACCGCCGATCGCGAGCGGTACCCACCAGCGCGGCAGCAGCCAGCCGAGGAGGAAGCCCGCGCCGACGCACATGAGGAAGAGGCCGCCGCCTCGGATCAACGGGAAGGGGTGAGCGTCGGCGACGCTGGAGAGAAGGCTCAGGGAGGCGTTCACAGGGGGCCGTTCGTTCCGAGGGGCACGGTGACTGCAGTCTATTTGACATCATTAATGATGTCAAGATCGCTACCGTGATGTCGGATGCGGCGCCGGTGGGACGACTTGGCGCCGCCCCACCGGCGAGCCCTCACCAGGGCAGCACCGTGCCGGCGGCCAACGGGTCGTCCGTGCGGAACGTCCCCTGAGGAGCGTCGGCTCCGGCGAGCGCGAGTTCGACGGCGATTCCGGCCCCGTCGACGGCGCTGCGGGGACCGACGTGACCGTTCATGTCGGTGGCGCAGTAGCCGGGGCTGATCGCGTTGACCCGGATCGGGGTGTCCTGGAACTGCTTTGCGTAGGAGACGGTCAACAGGTTAAGCGCGGCCTTCGACGCGCCGTACGCCCCCGGCTGCATTGCCGTGTACAGACTCGTCGGGTCGGACATGTGCGTCGCGGAGCCGAGCTCGCTGGAGACGTTGACGATCCGCGCGGCGTCCGCGGCGCGAAGCAGCGGCGCGAGCGCGTTCGTCACCGTCACCACGCCGAAGACGTTCACCGCGAACACGTGCTCCATTGTCGATAGTCGAATGTCGGTGGTGTCCCCGTCGTCGGCGAAGACGCCCGCGTTGTTGACCAGGATGTCGAGCCTGCCGAACCGGCGGTCAACGTCTTCCGCGAGCGCGGCGGCGGTGTCGGGTCGAGTCACGTCCAGTTCGACGAACTCCGCCGAACCGCCCTCGGAGGTGATGGTCGCGGCGGCGGCGCGTCCCCTGTCGGCGTCGCGGGCTCCGACGAGGACGTGCGCGCCCTTCGCCGCGAGTCCACGAGCGATCTCGAAACCGATTCCCTTGTTGGCGCCGGTGACCAGCGCGATGGTGGTTGCCATACGGCCCATGGTGTTCGGGTTTCGCGGGAACGACCAGAGACCCCGCGAGACTGGTATCGGCGGTCCCTGGTTCGAGATCGCCGGCTCGGGCATCCTTGGAACCGACGAGAGGGGTCGGCGTGGACAGGGCACAGGTGGCGGATTTCCTGCGGAGCAGGCGCGGGAAGGTGACGCCTGACGACGTGGGGCTGCCCTCGACGGGTCGCCGCCGGACGCCGGGGCTGCGGCGTCAGGAGGTCGCGATCCTGGCGAACATGTCGATCGACTACTACATCCGGCTGGAACAGGCGCGCGGTCCACGTCCCTCCCGGCAGATCCTCAACGCCCTGGCGCGGGCGCTGCTGTTGACGATCGACGAACGTCGACACCTCTTCCACCTCGTCGGGGAGACGATCGGGCCGTGCAGCAAACCGAACCGGGACGTGCCGAGCGGCGTCCGGCACTTGCTCACGACCTTGGTCGACGTCCCCGCGTACGTCGTCGACGCGAAGTTCGACCTGCTCGCGTGCAACGCGGCGGCCGCGGCGTTGTCGGCCGACGATCCCGCGACGCGCACGGGCGTCAACATGATCCGTTCCCTGTTCACTTCCGACGGGGCCGAGGCGTTCCTGAACACCGAGGCCGGTGCCGCGTTCGCCCGATCGCAGGTCGCCGACCTGCGCGCGGCGGTCGCGCGATACCCGGACGACCCGTCGATCGCCGCGCTCGCGGCCGAGCTCGTCGCCGCGAGTCGCCCGTTCGCGACGTGGTGGGCAGAGCACGACGTCACGTCCCCGCGCACTATGCGGAGGACGCTGCGACACCCCGAGCACGGCACGATCGAAGTGGACTGTCAGGTGCTGCTCGTTCCCGAGCGGGATCAGCGGGTGATCCTCTACGTCGCGGAGCCCGGAACGCCGTCGGCGGCGGCGCTGCGGGAGATCGTGTCGGCGTCCGTTTCATCCTGAACGGACCTCGCCGGGGTCGCGGCCGATGCCGATCCGGGCTCCGGCGCGATGGCCGTCGGCTTCTTCGCGGCGACGATCGCGGTCCCAAGCGACGCCGCCCGCCCCGGCGAAACCGATGGTCGGGCGAGCCCGCATGGTCCGACCGGCGCGACGCCCGTTCGCCTCGCACGTGCCCGATCGCGCTGACGAACGCGGCTCGGATCGACCGAGAACGAATCGAGCCCTTCCGCCTATCGCGGAAGGGCTCGACCGTGTCGTGAAGTCAGGCGGGCGGGGTGCCCTTGACACTGCGAAGCAGGACCTGGGCGACGTCGATGACCTCGACGTCGTCGCCGGAGCCGAGCGCGTTCACGCCGTCGTTGATCATCGTCGAACAGAACGGGCAGCCGACGGCGACGGTCTTGGCGCCGGTGTCGATGGCTTCCTGGCTTCGGTTGACGTTGATGCGGTTGCCGAGCTTCTCCTCCATCCACATGCGGGCACCACCGGCGCCGCAGCAGAACGAGCGCTCCGCGTTGCGCGGCATTTCGGTGACGCCGTTGGCGGCGACGGTGCCGAGGACCTCGCGCGGCGGCGCGAAGACCCGGTTGTGTCGGCCGAGGTAGCACGGGTCGTGGTAGGTGAGAGTTCCATCCATCTTCGACACCGGGGTGAGCTTGTTCGACGCGACGAGGTCGGCGAGGAGCTGCGTATGATGGATGACCTCGTAATGTCCACCGAGCTGCCCGTACTCGTTGCCGAGGGTGTTGAGGCAGTGCGGGCAGGTCGCCACGATCTTCGTCGCACCGATGTCGTTCAGGGTCTCGACGTTCTGCTCGGCGAGCATCTGAAACAGGAACTCGTTGCCGGCGCGGCGGGCCGGGTCTCCCGTGCAGGTCTCGCCGTTGCCGAGGATCGCGAAGGTGACGCCCGCTTCGTTCAGCAGCGTCGCGACGGCTCGCGTCGTCTTCTTCGCCTTGTCGTCGAACGCGCCCGCGCAGCCGACCCAGAACAGGTACTCCCATTCGGTGCTGGCGTCCGCGACGCGCTGCACCTCGAAGTCGAGACCCTTCGTCCAGTCTTCGCGGGTGTTCGGGGCCGCGCCCCACGGGTTGCCCTTGTTCTCCAGGTTGCGCATCAGCGTCTGCGCCTCGGACGGGAACGCCGATTCGATCATCACCTGGTGGCGCCGCATGTCGACGATGTGGTCGACGTGCTCGATGTCCACAGGGCACTGTTCGACGCAGGCACCGCACATGGTGCACGACCACAGGACGTCCGGGTCGATGACGTCGCCGACGAGGCTCTTCTCCGCCTCCGCGAGCGCCACGGCGGGAACCCCGGCGAGCTGCTCGGGGGTGGCCTTCTCCTCGCCGAGCGCGTCCTTGCCGCCACCGGCCATGAGGTACGGGGCCTTCGCGTACAGGTGGTCGCGCAGGTCCATGACGAGGAGCTTCGGCGAGAGCGGCTTGTCGGTGTTCCACGCGGGACACTGCGACTGGCAACGCCCGCACTCGGTGCAGGTCGTGACGTCGAGCAAGCCCTTCCAGCTGAACTGCTCGATCTGTCCGACACCGAACGGGTCGGTCTCCGGGTCGGCCTTCTCGAAGTCGATGGGTTCGCCGCGCACCGTCGCGGGCTTGACGGCGCCCAAGGCGACCGCGCCGTCGGCGTTGCGCTTGAAGTAGATGTTGAAGAAGGCGGTGACCCGGTGCCAACCGATGCCCATCGTGATGTTGAGGGCGAGGATCAGGAAGAAGACCCAGGAGACACAGATCTTGAAGACGGCGACGATCGTGAGCGTCGTCAGCGCGGCGGACGCGGACAGACCACTGAGCGGTTGGGAGAGGAGGTGCGCGCCGGGCGTCAACCACAGTGGGGTGTCCAGTTCACCGGCGGTGATCTTCAGCGCCCGGATGAGGAGTCCACAGAGAAGGATGGCGAGGATCGTCGCCTCGATGTAGAAGGCCTGCCACTGCCGGGAACCCTCGAAACGGGAGCGGCTCTTCCGAGAACCGGCCTCGGAGCGGTCGCCCTTGACGCTGGCCGGGTCGACCGGGGTCCGCTTCGGCTGGTTGATCATGCGGATGACGAACAGCGTGACGATGGCGACCACGCCGACCAGGCTGACGATGTCGGAACCGAACAACCACACGGACCAGTGACCGAGCAACGGAAGCGAAGCGGTCGGATCGACCACCTCGAAGTACGCCTCGAGGAGGACCGGGAAGAGGCCGATGAAGGCGACGAACACGAACCAGTGCGCGGCGCCGACCAGCGTCCACTGGAGCATCCGGGTGTGACCGACCGTCTCCCTCAGCATCGTCAGGACCCGGGATTTCGGGTCCCCCGTGCGGGTCGGATCAGCGGCGCCGAGTTTGATCGTCGCGATCATCTTCAGTCCTGTTCGGACGAATAGCGTGATCGCGGTGATGGTTATGGCCGCCGCGACCAATGTCGCTGCGATCTGTACGGCACCCACGGCGCGCTCCTTCACCATCCAGCCGGCATTACTCACCAGTAGCTTAGCGGTCGGTCTGTCCGCAAGCCACCCTACGGGCCGGGGAGTAATGCGTGTCCGAAGGCTCGCTGTCGCCGTGCGTGGCGCGTGGTGGTCGGCGAACGTCGATGACGTCAACTTCACCGGGCGTCGACGTCATTCCATTTCGTCCACATTCGCGTCAGCGGCGAGCGCCCGCGTAGATCATCATCAGGTCCTGCGAGGTGCCGGGAACTCCGTCGTCGTAGCACTCCCTGCGCTGACGTCGCTTGCAATCCCGAATGATGTCGAGACTGGAACGGCTGGAGCCGGAGATGACTGCGCGGAATGTCTTAATGGCGTTCTTCATGACATCATGATGACATCATTTGATGCCATACGCAAGTCTGTGCGCCGTCAATCCGACGAAACACTGACGTAACTCGCGATCATTGAGCGATTTAGCTGCGGCTATGATCAAACATGTGATGTGGAACACAATTGACAGTCGTGGTCGTGCCTGGCGCGCGTGACGTCGATCCACCCCCACGACGGGGCGCGGGCCGTGGGGCCGTGTCTTGATCGACGGTGACGCGTTATCTGGGACGGAGGGTCTGAATCGATGCAGCGGACTAGCAAGCAACGCACCCGAATACACAGCGCCTACAGCCGGCAGCAGCCCCCGCCCATAGAAGCGCCGGAGGGTGTTCCGGAGGTGACCGCGTGGGAGCTCGCCGCCACGCAGTGGCGGCACCACCTGCCCGACGACCTGCTCGGGGTGGAATGCGTGGTCTGTCGCGCCTCTTGGCCGTGCGACGCGTGGGATATCGCCAATGACGTCATCAACGACTGTCGAGAGACCGCAGACGCGCCCTGAACGAGCGTTCGGCACCGTCGGTTGATTTCGCTACTGTTTACCGGGTGAACCCCAATCTCACCCGCCGAAGCAGGCGCGAGGAAATCCTGGAGCTGGCGGTCGAGCTGTTCGCCGCCCGCGGATATCACGGTGTGTCCATGGACGACATCGGCGCTCGTGCCCACATCACCGGCCCCGCCCTGTACCACCACTTCAAGGGCGGCAAGGAGGCGATGCTCGCCGAGGCTCTGACCCCGGTCAGCCAGCGTCTCCTCGACGGCGGACGGCAACGCGTCGCCGAGCACCCGGACGACCCCCGCGCCGCCGTGCACGCGCTCGTGAACTTCCACGTCGACTTCGCGTTGTCCTCGCCCGCCGTGATCGCCCTTCACCTTCACGAACTCGATCGCCTTCCGGAGGAGCCCCGCCGGGAGATCCGCCGACTGCAGCGCGCCTACGTCGAGGAATGGGTGACGGTGTTGCGCGCCATGCGTTCCGAGCTGTCCGCCGACGCGGCCCGGGTCCTCGCCCACGCCGTGTTCGGCCTGATGAACTCGACCCCGTTCCTCAATCGACAGTCCCCCTCCGAACGGAACGACGTCACCAGACTCCTGACCGACGCGGCCCTGGCCGCCCTCGACCCGCAGTACCGCCGCTAGGTAAATCCATACTGGACTTTTCGCGTGGCCGCCGACTCTCGGAGTCGGACACGGGGGCCGGATTCGGCGCGAAGTCCGTCGACACACCCGGATCCCGGCCGACATGAACTGAACGATCGTTCAGGTGGGGCTATGCTTCACGGTATGTTCGCTAGCCTCCTCATCGCCAACCGGGGCGAGATCGCCAGGCGCATCAACCGCTCCGCGCGAGCGGCCGGAATCCGCACGATCGCCATCCACTCCGCAGCCGACGCCGAACTGCCTCACGTCACCGAGGCCGACACCGCCGTCGAGCTCGGCGGCGGCGACCCCACCGCCGCGTACCTCGACATCGACGCCATCATCACCGCCGCCCGCGAGGCCGGAGCCGAAGCCATCCACCCCGGATACGGCTTCCTCTCCGAGAAGGCCGACTTCGCCCGCGCCGTCATTGACGCCGGGATCGCCTGGATCGGCCCCAGCCCCGAAGCGATCACCGCGATGGGCGACAAGATCAACGCCCGCAACCTCATGGCCGAACACGGTGTTCCCGTCGCACCGGGCGGCAGCGACCCCGTCGCCGACGCCGCGGCGGCGATCCTCGTCGCCGAGAGCGTCGGTTATCCGGTCATGGTGAAGGCAGCGGCAGGTGGCGGTGGCATGGGCATGGCCGTCGCCGCGAACCCCGAGGAACTCGCCGCGACCGCCGAACGCATCACCGGTTTCGCGACCCGCCTGTTCGGCAGCGGCGACCTTCTCATCGAGCGGTACTACCCACGCGTGCGCCACATCGAGGTGCAGATCCTCGGTCTCGCGTCCGGCGAGGTCCTCGCACTCGGCGAGCGCGAATGCTCGGTCCAACGTAGACATCAGAAGCTCGTCGAGGAGACGCCCTCCCCCGCCGTCGACGACGCGCTGCGCGCTCGGCTGCTCGAGGCGTCCCGCCGCGCCGGCCGCGCCGTCGGCTACGTCGGTGCCGGAACGGTCGAGTACCTGCTCGACGTCGACTCGGGCGAGTTCTTCTTCCTGGAGATGAACACACGCCTCCAGGTCGAGCACCCGATCACGGAGGCCGTTCTTGGGATCGACCTCGTCGCCGCTCAGCTGGCGATCGCCGCGGGCGATGATCCCGGTGTCGCCGAGGCCGCGCCGACGGGCCACGCGATCGAACTGCGGGTCAACGCCGAGGACCCGAAGCGCTTCCTGCCCGGCCCGGGCACGATCACGGAGTGGACCGAGCCGACCGGCGAGGGCATCCGCGTCGACGCGGGCTATGTCGACGGGAACACCGTGCCGCGCTTCTACGACTCGCTCATGGCGAAGGTGATCGTGCACGGCGCCAGTCGCGCCGAGGCGATCGCCGTCGCCCGGGAGGCCGTCAAGGGCTTCGTCATCACCGGACCGAAGTCCAACCTGGAGTTCCACGCCGAGCTGCTCGACAACGACGAGTTCGTCGGCGGCGACTATGACACGTCCATTGTGGGGAGAATGCGATGAGGAACCTGCCCGATTCGGTGTCGATTCGCGAGGTCGGACCTCGTGACGGCCTGCAAAGCGAGTCGCCCATCCCCACGGCGGACAAGATCCGACTCATCGACGCCCTCGGGCGCACGGGGCTTCGGCGCATCGAGGCCGTCAGCTTCGTCCATCCCCGCGCGATCCCGCAGATGGCCGACGCCGACGAGGTGTGGGCGGGGATGACCCGGGTCGACGGGATCGCCTACTCCGCGCTGGCACCGAACTCGCGCGGGGCGGCGCGCGCCCTCGACGCGGGCTTCGACATCGTCGAGGTCGTCGTCTCGGCGTCCGACACGCACAACAGGAAGAACGTCAACCGCTCCACCGCGGAATCGCTCGACGACATCACCGGCCTCATCACGACGCTGCACGACGGCGGCGCGACGGTCGAGGTCATCGTCGCGACGAGCTTCGGCTGTCCATATGAGGGCGACACCTCGGTCGAGCGGGTCGCCGGCATCATCGACCGGGTCGTCGGCGACGGCGCGGATCGGGTCGCGTTCGGCGACACCACCGGCATGGCCACCCCGCGACGGGTCGACGAACTCCTCACGCGCGTGCGCGGGGATCACCCGGACGTCCCGATGCTGCTGCACTTCCACAACACCCGCGGCACGGCCCTCGCGAACGTGATGACGGCCCTCGACCACGGGGTCACCGAGTTCGACTCCAGTGTGGGCGGTCTCGGCGGCTGCCCGTACGCGCCCGGCGCCAGCGGCAACCTCGCGACGGAGGAACTCGTCCACATGCTGCACGACTGCGGGATCGAGACGGGTGTCGACCTGGACGCGCTGATCGAGGTCGCCGAGCTCGCCGAGAAGCTGGTCGGCAGGACTCTCCCCAGTGGAGTCCTCCGGGCCGGACCGCGAACCCGCCTCACCGCGACCGACTGAGAAATTTCACCTCAGGCCGTAACCGCGACCACACGTTACGCGTTTTTCCCTGTGGTTGCCGTGAACAAGACGTGGAACGCGCACGCGCTCCTCCGTTCGTCACGGCATCCACAGGGTAGATCCAGCACCGGCTCGGCGGCGTTGTCCGCCGAGCGTGACTTGTGGAGGCACCGTGACGTTGCGCGACAGCCTGCTACGCGACGACCGTCGCGTCGGCCGGTTGCGTGTGGCCCTGCGATCCTCCACCCTCACCCGGGTGGCGGTGCTGGCCGGTCTGTCCGGTGTGGCGTGGTTGGCGAGTATCGCGACCGCGCAGGCCGATCCGACAGTCGGCATCTCGGGCGAGGAAGCGAACTCGTCGAGCCTGGTGACCGTGACGTCCGCCGTGACCCAACCGGCCGCAGAGTCAGAGCAGGCCGCGCTGACCCCGGTGAACCAACCGGAGTCGGCCGTTGAGTCCGTCTTGAGCGCGCCAGTCAACCTGGTCACCGAGCTCACCGCTTCCCCAGATCCCAACACTGTGGACGCATCCGCCGATGCGCCCGCGCCGAACGCCCTCGGCAATACCTCGGGCGAGGCCCGTCCTCGCACCGATACGGCGGCCGGATCGACACCGACCTCGGAGCCGCTCCGCGCGGTCGCCGCACCGGTCGCGTCGAACCTGTCCGCCGTTACCTCCGGAGTCGGCAATGTTCTCGGCGGCGTGACCCGGCCCGTCTCAGAGACGGTACGTCCGATCGATTCCGTTGTCACAGGCCTGACGCCGTCGGTGTCCGGCCCATCGGTGTACCCGCTGACGTCGTCGCGGAACGGGGCCGGCATCGGCTCCGCCCGTACGACCATCGGCGACGGCGACACCGGTGTTCCTTCCGTCCGCCATCGTGCCTCCGCGGCCGGCACTCCCGATGAGTCCGGTGATTGGCAGGTCGCGGGCGTCTCCGTGAACGAAGGTGACGTGCACTGGGTCCATGACGCGATCGTGCGACACAGCGACCCCACGCAGTCTTCGGTTCCGGTCCGCTCAGACGCGGGGCGCACAACGTCCGGGGTCACGCCCACCGGCAGTACCGCCGGTGGTTCGATTCCGGCCGACAGTGGAGTCGGGCACCCTGTTCCGACCCACCTCGACAGTGGCGCGGCGGTCTCGCGCGTCACGATGATGACGGCCGTGTTCGGTCAGCTTCCCGACCACGTAACAGATCCGGCCGTCTCCCCCGATTAATCAGCTGCCGCATTCGCGGTTCATCGCGCCTCCAGCGTGGTCCGCGAACGCCGGACGGTCATGCCGTCCAGACGTCACGGCGGCGAGTTCTCGACGCCCGTGGTCCGTCACCGCTGAAACATCGAGGTTTCTCATCGAACCGCTCACGCGGAACGGCGGGAAGTACTACGAAGAAGGCACATCACCCATCGAATCCACATAGGTGATGAAGCCGACCACTCAGGTAACTCACAGTTAGAAAGGCAACACCTTAATGACGAAGCGCATTCTGCGGCAGGCGTCCATCGCGGGCGCCGTGGCCGCCGGAGCGGCCTTGTTGGCTGGTGGCGTCGCCCACGCCGGCGGTGACATCGTCACCACCGGCAACAACGGGATCGCCAACGGAAACCAGGTCGTCGCGCCGATTCAGGCTCCGATCAACGTCTGCGGCAACGCCGTCGGCGCCCTCGTGGGCATCGCCGGCGCCGGCTGCGACGGTGGTTCGGACGCCAACCTGGAATCCGGCTCGCTCGCGGACATGGTCTCCGCGGGCAACAACGGGATCGCCAACGGAAACCAGGTGCAGGCCCCGATCCAGGCTCCGATCAACGTCTGCGGCAACGCCGTCGGCGCCCTGATCGGTGTCGCGGGCGCGGGCTGCGACGGCGGGTCGAGCGCCGACATTCGTCATGGCCACAGTGCTGAGTCCGCCAAGGTCACGGAAGCCTCGAAGACTCCGCAAATGGTGACGGCCGGGAACAAGGGGGTTCTCAACGGTACGCAGGTGGCCGCGCCGATCCAGGCGCCCATCAACGTCTGCGGCAACGCGGTCGCCGTCGCGGGTGCGGCCGGCGCGGGCTGCGACGGCGGCACCAAGGCCGACCTCGGCCACCACGCCGTCCCCGACATGACCTCTGTCGACAACAGCGGCATCGCCAACGGAACTCAGATCTTCGCCCCGATCCAGCTGCCCATCGACATCAGCGGCAACGCCGTCGGTGTCCTTGGCATCGCCGGTGCCGGCAGTGACGGCGGTTCGACCGCCGACATCGGCCCGTCCCGGTAATCGACCTTCGGTGACGGTCGGGGCACGCCTCGACCGTCACCGGCTCCACAGTCGAATCATCCATACAGGATGGTCCGCATGCTGTCGTCCCTTGTTCACGGACATGGGGCGGCACGACAAAAGGAAGGTGTCGCCCGACCGGGTGGCGCCAGACAACACACCGAAACACTGAGGAAGGAACATCATGACCAAGACATGGGCCAGGCGTACCGTCCAGGCGGGCGCTCTCGCCGCGGGCTTCCTGCTCGTCACGGGCGGAGTTGCGCAGGCGGGGACCGATGTCACGAGCGTCGGCAACAACGGCATCGCGAACGGCAACCAGGTCGTGGCCCCCATTCAGGTCCCGATCGACATCTGCGGCAACGCGGTCGCCGTCGCCGGTGTCGCTGGCGCGGGCTGTGACGGCGGTTCGTCCGCCGACCTCGAGAGCAGCAACGGCCTGGGCGACATGGTGTCGGCCGGCAACCAGGGAATCCTGAACGGCAACCAGGCCCAGATCCCGATCCAGGCCCCGATCGACGTCTGCGGCAACGCCGTCGGCGCCCTGATCGGTGTCGCGGGCGCGGGCTGTGACGGCGGTTCGGACGCCAGCATCGGCGGCCACGGCCACCACGGTGAGTCGAAGGTCCTCGAGTCCGGCGGCGACATGGTCACCGCGGGGAACAACGGCATCCTGAACGGCAACCAGCTGCAGGCGCCGATCCAGATCCCGATCAACGTCTGTGGCAACGCGATCGCCGTCCTCGGTGTCGCGGGCGCGGGCTGCGACGGTGGATCGTCCGCCAACCTCGAAAGCGGCGGGCTGGGCGACATGGTGACGGCCGGCAACCACGGAATCGGCAACGGCAACCAGCTGCAGGCGCCGATCCAGATCCCGATCAACGTCTGTGGCAACGCGATCGCCGTCCTCGGTGTCGCGGGCGCGGGCTGCGACGGTGGCGCCGACGCCAACATCGGTGGCCACGGCCACCACCACGGCTACGCCGCGAACGAGTCGGGCGCTCCCGAGCTGCTGCCGAGCGGCGGCCTGGGTGACCTCGCCGGAAGCGTTCCCGGTGCCGACACGGTGACGGGTCTCGCCGGCGGTCTGCCGACGGCCGGCCTGACCGACGGTCTGGTCAGCGCGACCAACAACGGCACCGTCCCGGCACAGGCGCAGGACGTCATGCCGCCGCGCGAGAGCGGCGTCACCGAGAACGGTGGCGGCCTGGGCGACATGGTGTCGGCCGGCAACAACGGGATCCTGAACGGCAACCAGCTCCAGCTGCCGATCCAGATCCCGATCGACATCAGCGGCAACGCGATCGGCATCCTCGGCGTCGCCGGCGCCGGCAGTGGTGGCGGTTCCGCCGCCAACCTGGGCTAATAGTCCCTAGTGGCTAGTCCCACTGTCCGCCGGTGAAACGACGGACACCACACCGCGGGCGCGTTCTCGGCTTCACCTCCGGGGACGCGCCCGCGGCACGTCTCGCCCCGACGGAAATGTCAGAGACGGCGGTTACCGTGAGCCGACAGCGCAGTTCGTGCAACGTCACCGACCAGGTAGTCTTATCCGGTTGCCCCCGGTCCAACCGGACCTTCGGCACCGTAAGACCCTCCTGCCGCGGAAATACCGCGGCCGCCACGACCAGAGGAGGTGGAGAAGTCTTGCGTCACTATGAAATCATGGTGATCCTCGATCCCGACCTGGAAGAGCGTCAGGTCACTCCGTCGTTGGAGACGTTCCTGAACGTCATCCGCGAATCGGGTGGATCCGTCGAGAAGCTCGATGTGTGGGGCCGTCGTCGCCTCGCCTACGAGATGAACAAGAAGAGCGAAGGCATTTACGCCGTCGTCGACCTTCAGGCCGAGCCTGCCGCGGTCGCCGAAATGGACCGCCAGATGCGGCTGTCCGAGTCGGTCATGCGGACCAAGATTCTGCGTCCCGAACTGCGATAACCACCGTCGGGTGCGTGAGCGCCCGGCAGCAGACTCGAAGAAGGAGAGGTCATGGCAGGAGAAACTGTCATCACCGTCATCGGGAACCTCACCGACGACCCGGAGCTTCGGTACACGCCCTCGGGCGCGGCCGTCGCGAAGTTCACGGTCGCGTCGACCCCACGGACGTTCGACAAGGCTTCCGGCGAGTGGAGGGACGGCGAAGCGCTGTTCCTCAACTGCAACGCCTGGCGCCAGCTCGCCGAGAACGTCGCCGAGAGCCTGTCCCGTGGGACGCGCGTCGTCGTGCAGGGGCGGCTTCGGCAGCGCTCGTACGAGACCCGTGAAGGCGAGAAGCGCACCGTCGTGGAGATGGAGGTCGACGAGATCGGCCCCAGCCTGCGGTTCGCCACCGCGAAGGTCGCCAAGGTATCGCGCTCGGGTGGCGGGGGTGGCCGCTCCGGCGGCAACGCGCCCGCCGACGACCCGTGGGCGAGTGCGTCCCCTGCCCGGCCAGGCGGGGGAAACACCGGCGGTTTCGACGACGAGCCTCCGTTCTAGGGAACGGCTCGCAACAAGTAGCTCTCTTGTGGAGCCATTCGTGGCTTCGTGAAAGTATGAAAGGCAAGACTCATGGCAAAGGCTGCGCCCGTTCGCAAGCCGAAGAAGAAGTCGAATCCCCTCGACAAAGAGGGTGTGACCTACATCGACTTCAAAGACACCGGACTGTTGCGCAAGTTCATTTCCGACCGTGGCAAGATCCGTGCCCGTCGTGTTACCGGTGTGACCGCTCAGCAGCAGCGCCAGATCGCCCGCGCCGTCAAGAACGCGCGTGAGATGGCCCTGCTGCCGTACACCAGCCAGACCCGATAGGAGGCCGACATGAAGATCATCCTCACTCACGAGGTGTCGCGTCTCGGTTCGCCGGGTGACGTCGTCGAGGTCAAGAACGGCTTCGGTCGTAACTACCTCATCCCGCAGGGTTTCGCGATGCCGTGGACCAAGGGCGCGGAAAAGCAGGTCGAGACGATCAAGCGCGCCCGCGCGGCGCGTGAGTTCCGTGACGCCGCTTCGGCCGAAGCGGTTCGCCAGCAGCTGTCGTCGGTGAAGGTGAAGATCACCGCGCCGGCCGGCACCGGTGGCCGCCTGTTCGGTTCGATCACCCCCGCCGAGATCGCGGAGGCCGTGGTCGCCGCTGGTGGTCCGAAGCTGGACCGTCGTCGGCTGGAGCTGCCGGGCCAGATCAAGGCCGTCGGCACCTACAAGGTGACGATCAAGCTGCACTCCGAAGTCGAGGCGGCTTTCAACGTGACCGTCGCGGCAGCGAAGAGCTAATCCTCTTCAGTCGTGACGAACGGCGCGGTCGACCATTGTGGTCGGCCGCGCCGTTTCGCGTCTCACCGACTCGGCACGAGCTCGACGCCTCGCGGTTCCCGTCC
Organism: Stackebrandtia soli; assembly: GCF_965137155.1. Taxonomy (NCBI): domain Bacteria; kingdom Bacillati; phylum Actinomycetota; class Actinomycetes; order Glycomycetales; family Glycomycetaceae; genus Stackebrandtia; species Stackebrandtia soli. The sequence goes on along the minus strand of NZ_CBCRZX010000044.1, from coordinate 10,113 downwards.
CGCTCAGGACATATGGCAATCGTGGCACCCGGGACGCGATGTCGGTCGTCAGCCGATGTCGTAACCGACGCTGCGCAGGATCGCCGTGGTGAGGCCGGCGCCCAGGACGGCGGCGGCCGTCGCGGTGGAGCTGGCGCGCCAGCCGACGGCGGGAAGCCGCAGTAGCACCGCGACGAGCAGGCTCAGCGCCAATGACGGGAACGCCCAGGGCAGGGCCGCCCCGAGGCCCCGACTGATCCGTCCGGCCGTCGAACACGCCTCTCCGGCGCAGTCCCCGCCGGCGAAACCGATGATCCACAGTATGTAGACGAACGCGGCGAAGACGTACCACGCGGCGGTCGCGATCAGGGTCGGCGCGAACCCCCGCTCCCCGGTCGGGTCGTCGGGTTCTTCCGGTGCCGTGCGGGACGTCTCCACATATCGAGTGTGCCTAACAGCGAGGAAGCGCGGGTCACCGGTTCGTACCGAAGCGGTCACAGTGATCAGGGTTCGGCGATGCGTCGATTTATCCACAGCCTGTGTACGGCGTTCTCGCAGTTCAACGCCGCCCTGTGGAGAATGACCCGGTGTTTATCCACAGGTTCTCCACAGGGTTTTCCACAGGTTGGGGACGGTTATCCACAGGTTATCCACAGATATCGTCCGACTTATCCACAGCGTTTTCGGACGCGATGTCAGGTTCCGGGGGCCACTTCCGGCTGTCGTATCGGTAGGGGATGCTGGTAGCCGGACAGCGATGAGAACGGGGGTGTTGTCACATGGATCAAGGCTCACGGACGACGCCGAGCGCGCGACGCGGCGCGCCCGCGTACGACGACGAACCGCCCCCGGATCCCGCGACCGGGTTCGAACGGACTCCGCCGCAGGACATCGCGGCGGAGCAGTCCGCGCTCGGCGGAATGTTGTTGAGCAAGGACGCGGTCGCCGACGTCGTGGAGATCCTGACGACCTCGGATTTCTATCAACCGGCGCACGCGATCATCTACGACGCGATCTGCGACAAGTACGCGCGCGGCGAACCGGCGGACGCGATCACGATCGCCGCCGCGCTCAACGACTCGGGTGAGCTCGGCAAGATCGGTGGCGCCCCGTATCTGCACACCTTGATCTCGTCGGTTCCGACCGCCGCGAACGCGTCGTACTACGCCAACATCGTCGCGGAGCGCGCCGTGCTGCGTCGGCTCATCGAGGCCGGCACGCGCGTCGTCCAGCTGGGTTACAGCGCAGGTGGCGGGCGCGACATCGACGACCTCGTGGACTTGGCCCAGCAGGCCGTCTACGACGTGACGGAGCGCCGGGTCAGCGAGGATTTCGCGATCCTGGAGGACCTGCTTCAGCCGACCCTGGACGAGATCGAGGCGGTGGGCGAGGCCGGGGGCGTCATGACGGGCGTGCCGACCGGTTTCGCGGACCTGGATCGCCTCCTCAACGGCCTCCAATCAGGACAGTTGATCATCGTCGCGGGTCGTCCCGGTGCGGGTAAGTCGACCGCCGCGATGGACTTCTTGAGACACGCGGCCCTGCATCATCAGCAGGCGGCGGCGATCTTCTCGCTCGAAATGAGCAAGGTCGAGATCGTCATGCGCATCCTGTCGGCGGAGACTCGCGTCCCGCTGCACGTCCTGCGTTCGGGTGGCCTGTCGGACGACGACTGGACGCGTCTCGCGCGCCGCATGGGCGAGATCTCGGAAGCCCCCCTGTTCGTCGACGACACGCCGTCGATGACCCTCATGGAGATCCGCGCGAAGGCGCGACGTCTCAAGCAGCGCCACAATCTGAAGCTGATCGTCGTCGACTACCTCCAGCTGATGTCGTCGCCGAAGCGCGTCGAGAGCCGTCAGCAGGAGGTCTCCGAGATCTCCCGTGGGATGAAACTGCTCGCCAAGGAGGTCGAGTGCCCCGTCATCGCGGTGGCGCAGCTCAACCGTGGCCCCGAGCAGCGCACCGACAAACGCCCGCAACTGTCGGACCTTCGCGAATCGGGATGCCTGACGGCTGACACGCGTCTGTTGCGCGCGGACACGAACACGGAGATCACCCTCGGGGAGCTGATGGCCTCGGAGGCCCGTGACGTCCCCGTCTGGGCGATGGACGAGCGCCTGCGAATGGTGCCCAGGACTCTCACTCACGCGTTCCCGTCGGGCCGCAAGGAGACGTACCGCGTCACCCTGACGTCCGGCAAGCAGGTCGAGGCGACGGCGAACCACCCGTTCCTCACCGTCGACGGCTGGATGCCGCTGTCGGAACTCATCGCGGGAAGCCGCGTTGCGACGCCGCGCCGCGTCCCCGCTCCTGAGGCGACGCTCAGTTGGCCGGAACCGAAGATCGTGATGTTGGCGCACATGATCGGCGATGGTTCCATGGTGGCCCGGCAACCGATTCGATACGCGAGTGTCGACGAGGCCAACCTCTCCGCGGTGACCGAGGCGGCGCGCCATTTCGGCGTCACCGCGGTTCGCGACGAGTACCCCGCGGCGGTGACGACTCTGCGGCTCCCAGCGCCGTACCGGCTCACTCACGGCAAGCGAAACCCGATCGCGGCGTGGCTGGACGGTCTCGGTCTCTTCGGACTCCGGTCTCACGAGAAGTTCGTGCCCGATGAGATCTTCTCGCTTCCGCAGGAACAGGTGGCGATGTTCCTGCGTCACCTGTGGGCGACGGACGGGTCGGTGCTCGTCAACAAGGATCAGAAGAGCGGTGTTATCCGTTATTCGTCGACGAGTCGGCGGCTCATCGACGGCGTATCGTCGCTCCTGCTTCGGTTCGGCATCGTCGGGCGCGTCCGTGTCCATCAGCCCGCCAAGTACCGTCCGCAGTACATCATCGATGTGTCGGGGCGCGATCACCAGCTTCGCTTCCTGCGAGAGATCTCCGTCAACGGAGATCGATCCGTTGCAGCAGCGCGGTTGCAGACGATCCTCGCGCAGTCGTCGACGAACACGAACATCGACACCGTCCCTCGCGAGGTATGGCAGCGTGTTCGGACGACGCTGGCCGACGAGGGAATGTCGCATCGGCAATTCGCCTCCGAAATGGACATCGCTTTCTGTGGGAACACGATGTGGCGTCCTTCCGTGAGTCGCGACCGCCTCTCCAGGGTCGCGACGATCCTCGCCGATCGGGACCTCGAACTGCTCGCCACCAATGACGTGTTCTGGGACGAGATCCGCCTGATCGAGCCGATCGGCGAACGCGACGTGTACGACGCGACGGTGCTCGGAGAGCACAACTTCATCGCGAACTCGATCTGCCTTCACAACTCGCTGGAGCAGGACGCCGACATCGTGATCCTGCTGCACCGCGAGGACTACTACGACAAGGAGTCGCCGCGCGCGGGCGAGGCGGACTTCATCGTCGCGAAGCACCGTAACGGCGCCACCGACACGATCACCGTCGCCGCGCAGCTGCACCTGTCCCGTTTCGTCGACATGGCCGTGTGACGGCGGTTGCGAAGCCGCTCTTCGGTATCCTCGCCGCAACCACCAGTCGAAGGACCTTGCCTCATGTCTGCTCCGCTCCGTCGTCTCCCCGCCGTCTTCGCCTCGGCGGGCATCGCGCTCGTCTCACTGACGGGTTGCGGCCTGATCGGCGGCACCGCCGTCGACTGCGTCCTCGTCGCCGACGCCATGACGGAGACCGTGAACAACCTTCAGGCCGACGAGGCGACGTTCGGCGACAGCGTCGGCAAGCTTCGCGAGGAGGCGGCCGGTATCGAGGACGCGGACCTGCGCGAGGCGATCGAGACCTTCGCGACGAACGCCGAGGCGATCAACGCGATTCACAACAACCCCGAGGAGATCGTCACTCGGGACCCGGTCGACATCGCGGACCTCATGGCTCAGCAGGACGTCTTCGCGGAGAAGTGCACGTCCTTCTAGACCTCCGCTTGTCTTTCGGCCATGGCCCGGACCGCGTCCGCGCAGCCGCCTGAACGTCCCATCGAGTGGCGTTACGCCTTGTGCCGCAACGATTCCCGCTGGTCAGGGCGGCGGACGAGGTCGGCACCTGCGGAGATCGTTTGCCAGGGCCAGCTACGCTGTCCCGGTCCCCCGAGACTTTCATCGAAGGATAGAAATCATCATGAAGACCCTGACCCGCCGTGTCGCGTCCGTCATCCTCGCCGGCGGGCTGGCCGTCGCCTCCCTGACCGGTTGTGGCCTCATCGGCGGCAGCGCGTTCGACTGCGCCGCCATCGCCGACAGCATGACCGAGGTCAGCAACAACATCCAGGCAGACGAAGCGACCTTCCAGGCGAGCGTCACGAAGCTCCGTGAGGAGGCCGCCGACATCACCGACGCCGAGCTCAAGCAGGCCGTCGAGGACTACGCGACCCTCGCCGAAGAGCTGAACACGTTCACGAACAACCCGGAGTCGGCTGACCCCAACAACATCCCGGACGTCAGCAAGGCGACAGAGATGCAGAACACTTTCACCGAGAAGTGCTCCGCGGTGTAAGAGGCACCATCGTCACGACGGCCGTCCGGTTATCCGGGCGGCCGTTGTCGTGCAACCTTCCGGGGTCCCGCCCGGGTATGAGAGGTGAAGGCAACGAAGAACGAGGTGATGGAATGGCGAGCGGCTCCGACCCGGAGGTCGAGTTCAGCGAGTTCACGGCGGCTCATGTCGACGGGCTCCGTCGGCTCGGGTTCCTGTTGTGCGGTGATCAGCACGCCGCCGAGGACGCCGTCCAGCAGACCCTGATCCGGTTGTACGCGGTGTGGCATCGCACGCGCTCGGAGACCGCCAACGCGTACGCGCGGCGCATCCTGATCAACGTGATCCGGACGGAGCACTCCCGGGCCTGGTATCGACGGGTGTTCATCGGCCGATCGATCCCCGACGGCCCGGCGGTCTCGGACACCGACGGCGCGAGCGATCGCATGACCGTTCTCGCGGCGTTGGCCCGTCTGCCGCGCCGGCAACGCGCGGTCGTCGTGCTCCGTTTCTGGGAGGACCGTTCGGTCGCCGAGACGGCCGCGATCATGCGCTGTTCGGTCGGAACCGTCAAGAGCCAGTCCGCGAAGGGGCTCGCCGCTCTCCGCGCCATCCTCGCCGACACCTACTCCACAAAGGAAGGATTGCTGCCGATATGAGCGACGACCTCAAGAATTTGCTGGACGACACGATTCCACGAGAGTGGACCGCGACCGGCGCCGACAGCGCCACCGCGATCGTCGCGGGCTCCGCCCTTCGCCGCCGTCGACGCGCCGCCACCACGGGCGCGTCCGCGTTGGCGATCGCCGGTCTCGCGACCGCCGTGGCGCTGACGATGGCCCCCGGCTCCCCCACCGAGGACGCTCCCGCCGCGGCGGGAGGCCCGACGGTGGCGCCGGAACTCGATCCCGACGCGCACTACTACTGGGCGAGCGACCCCGACGGCGGGTACGACGAGGGGCTGCGGTCCCAGTACGAGGCCGCCCTCAGCGCCTATTTCGACGAGGACCACCCCGATGTCCCCGACGAGGGCACGATCGTTCTCACCGGCGAGGCCCGCGTTCTCGTGCGGGACGTCGACGGTGACGACAACGAGGACCGGTCGGAGGCACTGTTGACTCCGCCCGACCCGGACGACGAGGTCGTCCTCGATTCTCAGGCGTTCGTCCTGGGCGTCGACGACGGCAGCGGCGAGATCGAGAACCTCACGCTCGCCGATGGCTCAGTGTTGACCGTCGAGATCCTGACGAACGCGCCCGAGGACGTCGAGGACGTCGTCGCCGCTTCGGACATCTGCGTCATCCCCGACCCCGATTCGCCGAACCGCCGCGGTCCCGAATGCTCGGACGATCCAGAGGCTCAATGGGAAGGCGTCGGAACCTCGGAACGACGTGACGACGGTTCGCTCGTCCGAGTCCGCCTGGTCGCCCATGACCTTGGCGAGGACAGCACGCGTCTGCTGGACGACGTGATCGCCGCGATCCCGCGGCTCGGCTGAGATCGGTCGGGGCGGCTGGACTCTCAGCCGCCCCTTCGGCGTGTGGTGGATTCCGTCAGACCCGTCGTGAGATCGCCGCGACGACCTCGACCTCGATCAACGCTCCCGGAAGGAACAGTCGGGAGACCTCCACCGACGTCGAGGTCGGCCACGGTTCGCTCAGGTACCAACGGCGAACCTCCGCGACCTCCGCGAGTCTGTCCATATCGGTCACGAAGCTGCGGATGTTGACGACGTCGTCGAAGCTCGCGCCGTGAGCGGCGAGGATGCCGCCCAGGATCTCCATGACGACGCGGGTCTGTTCGCCCATGTCGCCCTCGCCGACGAGCGCGCCCGTGTCGTCGACGGCGACCTGTCCGGCGACGAACAGCAGTGTGCTGTCCCCCGCCGGAATCGTCGCGACGTGGGAGTACGGCCCGCCCGGGGCGGGCACGGTGCGGGGATTGTCGAATGTGATCATTCAGCGTCCTTTAGGGGCAGTCGGGACGATGGTGCCCAGGTCGGAGTCCTGGTCGGGTGCCGTCAGGAGCGCGGCGCGTGCCGCCGCCAGCACGTCGAGTCGTTCGGAGTGTTGGAGCGCGAGGCCGAGGTCCTTCGCGGCCAGGGCGATCGGGAAGCGAGCGCCGCTCGCGGCGGCTCGCGTCATGGCGGGGGCGAGCGGGCCGCCCGCCAGTGTCTCGTTGACGAGGTCTGCGGGGAGGTCCAGGTCTGCGGCGAGGTGTCGGACGTCGGCGAGTACGGCGAGGGTGGCGATCATTGACGCGTTGACGACGAGTTTCAGCGCTGACGCGGCCGGCATCTCGCCGCAGCGGCGCACGCTTCCGACGTCCGACATGGCTGTCTCGAGTCGGTCGATCGCGGTCTCTGCTCCCGCCGCGAAGATGACGAGGGAGCCGGCTCGGATTTGCGGCACGCTGCCCTTCACGGGGGCGTCGACCATGACGACGTGGTCGGGCAGCCTGTCCCGAAGAGCGGTCGTCGCCTGTGGCCCGATGGTGGACATCTGGGCCAGGATCGCGGTCGGGGCGATCGCGGTGGCGGCGCCGTTCGGTCCGTTCAGCGCGTGGTCGACGGCGTCGGCGTCGGCGAGCAGGGTCACCACGACGTCGGCGTCGCGCACGGCGTCGGCCGGGGTCGTGGCGATGTGGACGCCGTGGGCGGCGAGGGGCGCGGCGCGTTCGGCCGTCCGGTTCCACGCCGTGACCTGGTGATCGTTCTCGCGCAACCGAAGCGCGAGTGCCGCGCCCATGCGTCCGGTCCCCAGTATCGCGAAACGTCCCATATGGATACTCCTGTCGAGGTTGACGTGTGGGGGCTTACGTTAGGCCGACCGCGTCGATTCGACTAGCGAATGTCACGCATGCTTGCCATGCGAGATACGCATGAGGGGAGGTCGTCGGATGGACACCGGATGGCTGGAGGTCTTTCGTGATGTCGCGCACAGTGGCTCGTTCACGGCGACGTCGAACCGGATGGGCTGCACGCAATCGGCCGTGTCCCGACAAATCGCCGCCCTCGAAGCGGAACTCGGTGCCGTCCTGTTCGATCGCCTGCCGCGCGGTGTGCGATTGACGGACGCCGGTCGTCACCTGCTCGGGCACGCCGAGTCGGTGCTGGATCGGCTCCGGGACGCGGCGAAGGGCATCGAGAATCTTCGATCGATTAAGTCGGGCCGGATTCGGATCGGATCGTTCCCGACCGCGGGGGTGGCGCTGGTCCCGCGTGCCATCGCGACGTTTCGACGTCGATACCCCGACGTCGAGTTGGAGCACCGCAGCGGGTTGACCGCGGAGCTCGTCGAACGGCTTCGCCTCGGTGACCTGGACGTGGCCGTCGTCAGCGGTTACGCCGACCAGGTCGCCGGGCTCACCGCCGTGAATCTCGTCCACGTGCTCGACGAGACGATGCTGGTGGGGCTTCCCCGTGGCCACCGCCTGTCCGACCGCGACGCCGTCACGCTGCGGGACCTGGCGAAGGAGGACTGGGTCGCGGGCAATCCGGATCCGGTGGACACGCTCTTCCGCTCGGCGCACGGCCGGGGTTTCCGTCCCCGGATCGCCTATGTGGTGCGGGAGTGGACGGCCAAGCAGGGCTTCGTCGCGGAGGGCCTCGGAATCACGTTGATCCCGTCGTTGGCGATCGCGTCAGTGCGGTCGGACGTGCGGCTGGTGCCGTTGCGCGACCACGCGTCGGTTCGGGGCGTCTACGCGGCGACCGCGGCGGAGCGGGCGGTCTCGGCGCCGGTGGCGGCGTTCCTCACGGAGTTGGGCGCCAGTGCGGCGCTGCTGACGACGAAGGTCGACGCGGTCGGCGCCGACGCTGACAATCCATAATGACTTCAGCGTGATCGGAACGCCGTCAGCGCCGCCGAGATCACCGCCGCCAGCACGGCGATCAGCATCAGGGGCGCCATCCCCGTCAGCGCGTACGCGGCGCTCAGCCCCATCGACGCCCCTGCCGAGCCGACCGCGAGCGCCAAGCCCGGATCGCCCTCGATCGTCAACCGGAGACCGTCGCGAAGGTGGGCGGGTAGTCGCTTGACGAGGAGGACCGTGACGACGACGCCGATGACGACGCCGATTCCGGCGATCAACCTGCCGGAGCCATCGCCCGTTCCGGCGAGGGCCGTCGCGAACGGGATCATCGCCGCGATGGCGGCGACGGCGCGGAGCGCGCGGGACAGCGGCCGGGCGATGGGTCGGCGCTTGGAACGGACCGGATCTTCGACGGTGGTGCGGGTGACGGCGTCGACCGAACGCAGCGGCGTCGACGGCGGGATGTCGGGGCGGCCGCGGAGCAGGCGCGGTCCGAGGTCGTCCTCCAGGTAGAAGACGATGCCGGGGGCGCAGCGCTCGGCGGCCGACAGCGCGCGGTCGGCGAGTTCGTCGAGACCGAGGCTCGCGGCGACGACGGCGAGGCACAGGTGGGCGCGGGCTTCCTCGGGGGCGAGGCGGACGGCGGCCCAGGCGGCGTCGAGAGCGTCCTGACCGTTGCGGCTCTCGCGCACGATCAGGGCGAAGTGGACGTTGTGCCACCACGAGTCGGGGGCGCGTTCGACGACGGTGGCGGCGACGTCGATGGCCTCGTCGGCCCGGCGCAGCAGTGCCAGGGCGTGGCCGCGCGCGATCAGGGCGGGCTCGTGGGTGGGTTCGGCGGCGAGCGCGGCGCCGGCCGCCGCGAGCGCTTCGTCGTGGTTGCCGACGTGCAGTTCGAGGACGGACAGCACGGTGAGCGTCGGCACGTGCGCCGGATCGAGGGACAGCGCGTTGCCGAGCTCGTGGCGCGCCTCGTCGTATCGCTCGAGCTCGAAGAGGAGCTCGGCGGTCGCGAGGTGCGAGTCGGCGGTCACGCCCTCGACGTGGTCGTAGGGGTCGTGCTTGTCGTGCTGGGAATCCACAACTTGAAGGGTAGGTGTTGGGACGCGAAGCGCCAAGCGGCGAGGTGGCGTGGGTGCTCTCATGGCGGGTTCGGCGGCTCCGGTCGCGTGAGGCGCGTTTCGGTCGCCGACCGCCGGGGCGGAGACGCTCCCGCGTTCTGCGGTCCTGTCGAGAGCGCAGGCGATGGCGGTCCGGCGTCGCCGCAACCGATCCGCCGGGTGCGGAAACGCGCTTCGAGAGTGCCGTAGGCTGGTCGGCCGTGACGATTCCACTGGTGGGTATGGGAACCGATGTGCACGCTTACGACGCCGACCGGCCCTGCTGGGTCGCGGGTCTGCGGTGGCCCGGCGAGCCGGGTCTGGCGGGGCACTCCGACGGCGACGTCGCGGCGCACGCCGCGTGTGACGCGTTGCTGTCGGCGGCGGGCCTCGGTGACCTCGGCGGGAACTACGGCACGTCCCGGCCGGAGTGGGCGGGGGCGTCGGGTGTCGCACTGTTGACGGAGACGGTGCGGCGGGTCCGTGCGGCGGGTTATGGCGTCGGCAACGTCTCCGTGCAGCTGATCGGTCGGCGGCCCCGGCTCGGCGACCGACGCGTCGAGGCGGAGCGCATGCTGTCGGAGACGGTCGGGGCCCCCGTTCGCGTCTCGGCGACGACGACGGACGGTCTGGGATTCACGGGTCGCGGGGAGGGTTTGGCGGCCACTGCGGTGGCCTTGGTGTATCCCTTGCCCGGCAACGAATAACGAGAAACAACCCCGAAAAATTAAGGTGGCGCCGGGGGCACGCTCGCTGCGGGGGGGAG
>NZ_CBCRZX010000043.1:34517-38358 GCF_965137155.1 Stackebrandtia soli | reverse complement strand
GCTTGGTTGGGCAAATNTCGGAAACAGGCGTGTTTTCGCAATTTGCCCAACCAAGCGGAGCGTTTGCCCAACCAAGACATAGTGGATGGAGCCGTGCGCGGACGAGCCGTTTGCCGGAGAGCCGTGCTGCGACGAGTCGTGTACCGGAGATCGGAGATCGGAGAGTGGACGGGCTGGGCGGCGGCGCGAGCCGGCGGGATCGCCGCCCCGCGGCGCGATGCGGTGCGAGGGCTCGAACGCGAACCGCATGAGGCCCGGTTGGGGCGCAGCTCGGGTTCGGGCGGTTCGATCAGCTCGGCGCCGGGCCCGTGCTTCCTCGGACGACGAGTTCGGTGTCGATCTGCACGACCTCGTCGAGCGGGCCGTCGATGGCCAGGCCCAACGCGCGTACGCCCATGTCCACCAGGGGAAGCCGTACCGTCGTCAACGGCGGGTACAGATCGGCGGCGACGGGTATGTCGTCGAAACCGGCGACGGAGACGTCGACGCCGATCGACAGCTCCGCTTCTCGGAGCGCCGTGCAGAAGCCCGTCGCCATGACGTCGCTGGTCACGAACACGGCGGTCGCGCGGTCGGCGTTCGCGGCGAACGTCCGCCCGGCCTCGTATCCGCCGGTGCGGCTGAACTCCGCCGTGATGACGTCGACCGGCGCCCCGTCGGGCAGCCCGGCCACGAAACCGTCGTGCCGTTCGGTGACGACGCGCAGCGTCTGCGGACCGGTGATGATGGCGAAGCGACGGTGACCGAGGCCGACGAAGTGTTCGGCGACGGCGTGGGCGCCGGCCCGGTTGCACGGGTGCAGACACGCGCCCGGCAGGCCCTTCTGGCCGACGCTGACGACGGATGCGCCGACGGCGCGCAGCTGGCAGAGCGTGTGGGCGAGCCGTTTCTCCGATTCGACGTGCGAGGTTCGGGATCCGACGACGATCGCGGACCGGGGCCGGAATCCTCGAAGCGACAGCAGTTGTTCGTTCTCGTTGCCAGGGTTGATGCCGGTCTCGGCGATCACGACGCGGACGTCGCGGCGGGCGGCTTCCGCGAGCACGCCGTGGGCGATCTGACCGAAGTACGGGTCGGTGATGTCGTGCAGAAGGACGACCACGACGGAGGAGGTGTTGCGTGCGAGGCCTTGGGCTTGCACGTTCGGGGCATAGTTCAGGTCGACGGCGACGTGTCGGACCTTGTCGGCGAGCTGTTCACTCACGCGATGAGTCGAACCATTGAGGACTCGCGAGGCGGTGGCGACGGAGACCTCGGCGCGACGGGCAACATCGGCGAGGGTGGCGGGGCGAGTGTGATCCACGATTCATCAGACTACATGTAGGCGTCCAACCACAGATAGGCTGCATTCCATGTATGTAGGTTTTTCGACGCTTGGTTGCCCCGGTGTGTCCATTTCGCACGTCGTGGCGCTCGCGGTCGCCAGTGGTGCTGAGATCGTGCAGCTACGTATTGCCCATGATGAACCGGTCAACCTGACAATGTCTGTGGCGCAGCGGGACGAGGTCCGGTCCATTTTCCTCGATAATGGAGTGACGGTGGACTCGCTGGCGACGTACATCCGCCTGGACGCTCCGGACGTCGTCGATCAGACAAGGTCTCATGTAGACCTAGCGGTCGGTCTCGGTGTGCGCCGACTGCGGGTCTTCCCCGGTAACGCCACAGTGGATGAGGCTGCGGCGGCACTGGCGGCGGCCGACGCGGTGGCGGCCGACTCGGGTGTCACCCTGGCCGTCGAGACGCACGACGACCACGTCCGGTCCACCGACGTCGCGGCGATCCTCGACCGGTCCGGCACCGCCGCGACCGCGGTGTGGGACATCCTGCACACGACCACCGCCGACGAGACTCCCGCCGACAGTTACGCGGCGCTGAGGGACCGGCTCTCCGAACTCCAGATCAAGGACGTCGACGACGTGCGTCGCCCCGTCGCGCCCGGCACAGGAGTGCTCCCCGTCGCCGAGGCCATCCGAACGGCGAGGGAGGGCGGGTTCACCGGGTCGATCGTGTTCGAGCACGAGGCGAAGTGGCACGCGGAGGCCGATCCGTTCGGACCCGCGCTGGCCATGGCGCTGCGGATCGTCCGAGACAACTGGTGACATAGGTCGCACTCGAACCCCGCGACGACCACGCGGCGTTCGCCGCCTCGTCGTGGGTCTCGTCATGCGCTGGTGGGGGTGGTCTCGCCGTCGCGTTCCGGGGAATCCGCTCGCGGAGATGGAACTCACCGACGACATCGGCGATGACCAGGGGAAACGCAGAAACGTTCAATGCGCAAAAAAAAGGGGGACCGAGCGCCCCGGCACGGCGCTCGGTCCCAAGTAACGATCGACGTGCCAATGGCTGCCTGTTCGCTACACCCGATATCACGCGCGGCGCGCCAGGACGGTTGCGAGGAATCTTTCAAATACTCAAGATTCAGCTGGAAGTACCGTTAGGGGGTGGATGTATTCACCTCACTCGACTCCTCGACCACGACCGACGTCCTGGAACTCGTCGACACCGCCGCCATCGCCGACGGACTGCCCGCCGTCGGCGAGCAACCGTTGCTGAAGTTGCGGCACGGCAGCGACGACACCGTGTTCCACCTGTTGGATCGTGACGACGACGGCCGACTCATCGCCTACGCCAACCTCGACGCGGCGGGCACCGGCCCGCTCGGCGTCGAACTCGTGGTGCACCCCGCGCACCGCCGACGCGGCGTCGGCGCCCGCCTGGTCGCGGCCGTCGTCGACAAGGGCACCGATCTCGGGCGTTCCGCCGTCAACGCGTGGGCGCACGGCGATCACCCGTCGGCGGTCGCGCTCGCCGACCGGTTCGGCTTCACTCGTGAACGGGTCCTGTACCAGATGCGTCGAAGGCTCGACGCGGATTGGCCGACGGTCGACGTTCCGGACGTGACGATCCGAACGTTCCAGCCCGGCCGCGACGAGCAGGCGTTGCTGACGGTCAACAACGCCGCCTTCGCCGACCACCCGGACCAGGGCGGGTGGACCGTGCGCGATCTCGTTATGCGCGAGCGGGAGGCGTGGTTCGACCCGGCGGGGCTGTTCCTCGCCGAGAACTCCGACGGGGAGCTGCTGGGCTTCCACTGGACGAAGGTCCACGGCGACGGCGACGCCCAGGTCGGAGAGGTGTACGTCCTCGGGGTGTCACCGAGGGCCCAGGGCATGCGTCTCGGCACGGCGTTGACCGCCGTCGGCCTGCGGCACCTTCGAGACCGGGGCCTGGCGACCGTGATGCTGTACGTCGATGAGTCGAACACCGCCGCGGTGCGGTTGTACACGGGCCAGGGGTTCGTTCGCTGGATCACCGACGTCGGCTATCGGCGTCAGCTCGGCTGACCTTTCGGTACCTCCCCGCGATCACGGCACTCGTGACGCCCGTCGACCGCCCGTGTGCGATTACCGGCACGCGGGCGGCTTTCTCATGCCGACGATCGCTTCTGCGGTTGGGAACCAGGCGTGCCCAGGTGGCGCACACGGCGGTGACGGCGGGGGCGTCGAACGTCGTGATGCGCCGAGCACCTCCGCCTGGCGTCGCGTCCACTCCGAACCCGCTGGCGACCGAGAGGGGATGTCCGAGCCCGCCGTAGTCGTTACGCGAACGTGACGCGCGGGCCAGACGGGTCGAGACCGGAACACGCGACGATGGACATGACGGTCTTTCCAGTGAGGGAGTGCGTCATGGACCACGTCACACCGAAGGACTCCTTCGACGCCTTCGTCATCGACTCGATCGACGAGCTGCGGCACGCCGCCCGGCTCATCGGCGGAGACGACGGGACCGCACGGCTGCTCCTCGACCATGCCCTCGCCCGCACCGCCGCGCACTGGTCGNC
>NZ_CBCRZX010000043.1:0-34507 GCF_965137155.1 Stackebrandtia soli | reverse complement strand
GACCCGGTCCAGTTCGCGTTGGACGCGCTCGATCGGGAGGCGGCGCTGTGGACTCGCGACGACGCGCCGGACTCCTTTCGCGTCGACACCCCGCTGACCCTGGCCGACAACGCGTGGAAGGCGGGCCGTCGGCTGCGTCGGCGCCGTCGGGTGCGAATCGTCGCGGGCTTGGTGGTCGCGGCTCTCGTCGTCGGGGTGTACGGGGTGACGGCGAGTCTGCCGGAGCCGCCGCCGGTCGACCGGCAGCTGACATCGAACGCCGTTTATCCCTTGGATCACGATCGCTGGTTGCTCCCGACTCCCGCGCTGTTGGCGGACACCCCGGTCGCGGAGACGGCCAATCCGTTCGACGGGCTCAACAGCGATCCAACGCCGCTGAGCGAGGGCCCGGTCGGTGCCTTCGTCGCGGCGACCCAGCGACCCGACGGCGCCGTCACCGTGTTCGGTGACGACGGCTCGCACCGTGTCGTCAACGCGGTCGCGGAGCCGGTGGAGCGAGCGTTGTCGGAGCGATCGATCTCCTTCGACGGGCAACGACTGGCGTTGATCGACGGGGACGGCGTCATCGTCGTCGGGACCGACGGTGTCGCCGCGGACGTGGAGACGTCCGTGGACGGTGGGGTCATCGATGTCGCCTGGTACTCCGATTCGCTGACACTGCTGGTCACGGGTGTCGAGGGTTCGTTCGCGATCGACGCCGACACTGGCGAGGAGACGGCGCTGAAATACCTCGGCACCGACACGGCGGTGGCCGCCGGAGTCGAGCAGGTCCGAGAGTTCACGTCGCCGACGGCGGACGAGCCGATGTTGCGGCTGCACGGGGGCAACGTGCCCCACCGTGAACTGCCGTTCATCGTCTCGCAACCGTGGGCCGGTGGGTGGACGAGCCCACCCATGACCAGCCAGAGCGGCGGGCAGCTCGCGCGCGGGTGCGTCCCGGACGCGGAGATCGAGGTTCCCGCGTCCTTCGGTACCCCGGTCGGCTGTGTGGCCGTGCTCAGCGTGTCGGGCAAGGTCGAGAACCTGCTGGTGCTGACCGACGCCCATCCGCCCGCCCGTCAGTCGTTGCTCGCGTTCCATCGCGGCGGCGTGATCCTGACGGTCGGAGACGACGACGGGCCGTACCAGCGGGTGCTGCGGTGGGACGTCGAGACGGGCGGTTTGACGGTGTTGGCTCACCTGAGCGCGGAGACGCTCGTCGCCGTCGCACCGTGAGCGCCGAAAAACGCGGGTGATCTGCGCCTGTCCATGTTTCAATGCCGCCATGACTGTCGACAACCCGTACGACGACCCGGACCAGGCCGAACTCTACGATCTCGAGAACCCGTGGGGCGCCTGCGACGACTACTATCTGCGGCTCATGACGGCGGCGGAGTCCGTCCTCGACATCGGTTGTGGCACAGGCACTCTGCTGGCCGCAGCTCGGCGCGACGGACATCCCGGCGAACTCGTCGGGGTCGACCCGGCCGGGGCGATGCTCGCGGTCGCGGCGGCTAAGACGACGGAGGTCTCCTGGCACCGCGCCACCGCCGAGGAACTGCGGCTCGGTCGCCGCTTCGACCTGATCACGATGACCGGTCACGCGTTCCAGGTCCTCCTCGACGATGACGCGATCCGCGCGGCGTTGGCGACCTTCCGCGCGCATCTCGCGCCGAACGGGCGGATCGTCTTCGAGACGCGCAACCCAACGGCACGGGCCTGGGACGTCTGGGACGCCGCCCCGCCGTCGACAGTAGAAGTGCAGGACGGCAGGGCGTACCGCGTCGACTACGACGTGATCGCCGAACGGGGCGAGCTCGTCGAGTTCGCCGAGAACATGGTCTGGGACTCGGGTGAGACGGTCCGAAACGTCGCGACCCTGCGATTCGCGTCGCTGGAACGGTTGACGGAGTTGCTGACCGAGTCCGGCCTCGCCGTCGATCACGTCCACGGCGCCTGGGACTCCTCCCCCGTCACCCCGACGAGCCCAGAACTGATCATCACGGCCCACGTTCCGGACACCGCGAAGCGTTGACGCCGAGCACATCCGCCCGACCACCCCGAATGGCGGGGGACGCCGGGTCGAAACATGATTGGTATCGCGGTGGTCGAGTCCCCGGCTTGGTGGGTCTTCCTTTCTGCCGGTGGTTCGTGTTGCCGCCCCGTACGCCCGCCCCACCAAGCCGATGATGGGTGGTCACGTTTGTTCGACGGTCGCCCTTCGGGCACGTTTCTTCGTCCCACCAACCCTTTCCGCTCGAGACTTTGCGGCTTGGTGGGGCGGGGTACGTGTCGGGACCGTTCTGCGGAGTCGGTAACGGAGACCCACCAAGCCGGGGAAGCCGACTTCTGCCGGGTCGAAACATGATCGGTCCCAACACATCTGGCACCGCGCAAGGTGCCGTGAAGGACGTGGGGGTGGCGTTACCGAACGGATCGTTACGCTGTGCCTCATGAGCGATGTGAACGAGCCGAAGTCCTCCGGGCCCCGTCCCGTCAGCAGCCCGCGCGGCACCGAGCTGTCGTGCGCGAACTGGCAGATCGAGGGCGCGTACCGGATGCTTCAGAACAATCTCGATCCTGATGTCGCGGAACGCCCCGACGACCTCGTCGTATACGGCGGTACCGGCAAGGCGGCGCGCAACTGGGCGAGCTTCGACGCGATCCTGCGGACGCTCAAGACCCTGCGCCCCGACGAGACGCTGCTCGTCCAGAGCGGCAAGCCGGTCGGGGTGTTCACGACGCACGAGTGGGCGCCGCGCGTTCTCATCGCGAACTCGAACCTCGTCGGGGATTGGGCGACGTGGCCGGAGTTCCGTCGGCTGGAGGCAGCCGGCCTGACCATGTACGGCCAGATGACCGCCGGTTCATGGATCTACATTGGAACGCAGGGCATCCTTCAGGGCACCTACGAGACCTTCGCCGCCGTCGCGGACCGGCACTTCGACGGTTCCCTCGCCGGGACGCTGACCTTGACCGCCGGGTGCGGCGGTATGGGCGGCGCCCAACCGCTCGCCGTGACGATGAACGGCGGGACGTGCCTCATCATCGACATCGACCCGACCAGGCTCGCTCGGCGCGTCGAGACGCGATACCTCGACGTCGTCGCCGATGACATCGACGACGCGATCAGCCGCGCGACGAAGGCGCGAGCCGACCGGACGGCTTTGTCGATCGGACTCGTCGGCAACGCCGCCGACCTGGTGCCGGAGTTGCGTCGGCGCGGCCTCCCCGTCGACATCGTGACCGACCAGACGTCCGCGCACGACCCGCTCTCGTACGTGCCCGACGGCGTGGACCTATCGGACTCGGCGGCGCTCGCGGAGTCCGACCCGGAGGAGTACACGCGCAGGTCCCGCGCGGCCATGGCCAAGCACGTCGCGGCGATGGTCGACTTCCAGGACGACGGCGCGATCGTCTTCGACTACGGGAACTCGATCCGGGGCGAGGCGGAACTCGGCGGTTACGAACGCGCCTTCGACTTCCCCGGCTTCGTACCCGCCTACATCCGGCCGCTCTTCGCCGAAGGCAAGGGACCGTTCCGGTGGGCGGCTCTGTCCGGCGATCCGGCCGACATCGCGGCCACCGACGCCGCGATCCTCGAACTGTTCCCCGAGAACGAATCCCTGGCCAGGTGGATCAAGCTCGCGGGCGAGCGCGTGGAGTTCCAGGGGCTGCCGTCGCGGATCTGCTGGCTGGGATACGGCGAACGCGACAAGGCGGGCCTGCTCTTCAACGAGATGGTCGCGGACGGACGCCTGAAGGGCCCGATCGTCATCGGCCGAGACCACCTGGACTGCGGCTCCGTCGCGTCGCCGTACCGCGAGACCGAATCCATGAAGGACGGTTCGGACGCCATTGCGGACTGGCCGCTGCTCAACGGCATGCTCAACGTCGCCTCCGGCGCCACCTGGGTCTCGATCCACCACGGTGGCGGTGTCGGCATCGGACGGTCCATTCACGCTGGCCAGGTCACCGTCGCCGACGGCACGCCGCTCGCCGCGGAGAAGATCGCGCGGGTGCTCAGCAACGACCCGGGCACCGGCGTCATGCGACACGTCGACGCCGGATACGAACGCGCCGAGGAGGTCGCGCGCGAACGCGGCGTCCGCACCCCGATGAACGAGGGCTGACGATGAGCCTGCTCATCGATCGGATCGGCCAGCTGACGACCTGCGATCCGGTGGGCACGGTCCTCGCCGACGCGGCCGTCGCCTGCGAGGACGGGAAGATCACCTGGATCGGCCCCGCCGCCTCGGCGCCGGCCTGCGACGAACGGATCGACGCGGGCGGTCGGGCCGTCATACCCGGCTTCGTCGACAGCCACTCCCACCTGGTGTTCACCGGTGACCGGTCCGCCGAGTTCGCCGCGCGGATGGCCGGTCGGCCGTACACGGCGGGCGGCATCCGCTCGACCGTCGCGCTCGTTCGCGACGCCGACGACGACACGTTGCGCCGCAACGTCTCCCGGCTCGTCGCAGAGATGCTTCGACAGGGCACCACCACCGTCGAGGTCAAGGGCGGTTACGGACTGACGATCGCCGACGAGGAACGCAGTCTGCGAATCGCGCGCGAGTTCACCACGGAGACGACGTACCTCGGAGCACACGTCGTCCCCGACGGCATCGACGCCGACGCGTACACCGAGCTCGCGGCCGGGCCGATGCTCGCCGCGTGCGCGCCGTACGCGCGATGGGCCGACGTCTTCTGCGAACGGGGAGCCTTCGACGTCGACCAGGCTCGCCGGATCCTCACCGCCGCGCGGGCCGCCGGTCTCGGCCTGCGCGTCCACGGCAATCAGTTGGGCGAGGGCCCGGGTGTTCGTCTCGCGGTGGAACTCGACGCCGCGTCCGTCGACCACTGCACCTACCTGACGGACGCGGACGTCGACGCGCTCGCGGGCGGCGACACCGTCGCGACGCTGCTGCCGGGCGTCGAGTTCTCGACGCGCTCGCCGTACCCGGACGCGGCGAGGTTGCTCGACGCGGGCGTCACGGTCGCTCTGGCGAGCGACTGCAACCCGGGTTCGTGCTTCTCGTCGTCGATGCCGTTGATGATCGCGTTGGCCGTGCGGGAGATGGGAATGACCGTGGCTCAGGCGCTCTGGGCGGCGACTGCCGGTGGCGCTCGGGCGTTGCGCCGTGACGACGTCGGCACCCTGGATCTGGGGAAACGCGCCGACCTGGTGATCCTCGACGCACCCAGTGGCGACCATCTCGCGTATCGACCGGGTGTGCCGCTCACCCACGCCGTCATACAAAATGGAGCGATCGCGTTTTCGATTGACAACCCTTGACAGGTAACCCATTCGTCCGGTCGGGTCCGCCTGAACGGGTAGTAGAGTGGGCCGTTATGTCGAACCGTGGCGCGCCGGCGTGGGCATCGGCGCTGAACCTGACCATATTGTTCTGGGTCGGTATCGGCTTGGCGCCTCTGTCGGCGATCATCATGTTCGTCTCCGACTCGCAAGGGGCGTTCAAGTTCGCGCTGATCTGTGGGCTCGGCTCGATCGTGCTCATCGGCTCGTCGGTGGCGTTTCGCCGCGACGCCGACGACGTCGACGCGGAGCTCGGTGACGAGATCGCGAAGCTGGAGATGGACACGCGACGTAGCCTCGCCGAGATCCGGACCCAGTTGCGGCAGCTGACATTGGACGGTCCGCCGTCCGACGTCGGTCGTCCTCGACCGGAACGATCACCGGAACGCGGCATCGACGCGCGTTACCGGGAGGAGGCGCGCCCGGCGCGCCCGATCGAACCGCGTCGGACCGAGCACACCGAGGCCCACATGACGCGCCGTCCCGAGGCCGAGTTCGAGGACACGGGCGAGATGCCGGGGGCCGAGCCGCCGATCCCGCCGCGTCGGCGACGTGCCGCGGAATCCGAGCGGTACGCCGGGCACTCCGAGGACTATTCGTCCCGTGACG
Organism: Stackebrandtia soli; assembly: GCF_965137155.1. Taxonomy (NCBI): domain Bacteria; kingdom Bacillati; phylum Actinomycetota; class Actinomycetes; order Glycomycetales; family Glycomycetaceae; genus Stackebrandtia; species Stackebrandtia soli. The sequence continues at coordinate 28,602 of NZ_CBCRZX010000043.1, read as the reverse complement.
ACGAGCAGAGTGGCCGGTACGCGGCGCCGCGCGTCGAGGAGGAGCCGGGCGTCTACCGGGCGCGGGCCGCTTCGCCGTCGGGTCTCGCCGGGAAGCTGTCGAAGTTGCGGGCGGGGCGAGAGTCCCGTTCGGCCGGCCGAGACGAGGCCGACGAGCTGCTGTCCGGTCTGGGCGCGAGCGCCGACGAATGGGGCGACACGTCGGTTCCCAGACAGGAGCGGTCCCGCGACGGCGATTACGGCCGTGGCCGGGACGAGCGGCTTCGGCGCGCGCATGATGACGACTATGGACGGTCGCCGGAGCCGGGTGCCTGGGGCCGTGAACCGCGCACCGGCGAGTCCCGTTCGGCGGGCGAGCGCCGCAGTCGTCGCGCCGACGGTTGGACGGACCGCCGCGAGGAGCAGCCCGAGCGCGCCCGCATCAGCGACCGCGAGGCGGAACCGCAGACCCGGTGGAGCGAGCAGGACCATCCGACCCCCCGCGCCAACTCCTATATGGATGAATACTACGGCGACGAACGACGGTGAACACCGGTCGCGCGCGGCGAATCGGATTCGTCGGGCGCGACCGTTCTTCGACGCGCCGACGGGTGTCACGCGATCGTGTGAATCGGGCGGCGCTTCGCGAGGTCGAATCGCCCTCGGCCGATACGGCGGGTCGGGCGATTCCTCGCCTTGCCGGATGACGCCCTGACCCGCGTCTCATGACACCCGAGACGGCGGGCCAAGGCTTAGTCGATCGCGTTCCGGCGGGTGCGGTGGGTAGCCTCATCGGCATGCAGACACCACCGACCGCCAATCGCCACGACACCGTGCGTGAACACCACGGGGACGCCGTGGTCGACCCGTACGCCTGGCTCGAGAACGCCGAGAATTCCGAGACGATCGATTACCTGAAGGCGGAGAACGCCTATACCGAGTCGATGACGGAGCACTTGAAACCGTTGCGGGAGAGTATCTTCGACGAGATCAAGCGGCGTACGCAGGAGACCGACCTGTCGGTTCCGGTCCGCAAGGGCGACTGGTGGACGTACAACCGCACCATGGAGGGCAAGCAGTACCCGATCCACTGCCGGGTGAAGGCGAACGGCGACACCCCGCCGGAACTGTCGGAGAACGGTTCACCGCTGCCGGGCGAGGAGATCGTCCTCGACCAGAACGTCCTCGCCGAGGGGCACGACTTCTTCTCGCTGGGCGTTTACGACTTCTCCGTGGACGGCAACGTGCTCGCGTACGGTGTCGACTTCGCCGGGAACGAGCGCTTCACCTTGCGCTTCCGTGATCTCCGGACGGGCGACGACCTCTCCGATTCCGTGCTGGGCGTGTTCTACGGGGGCGCGTGGAGCGCGGACGGCGAGTACTTCTTCTACTCCACCGTGGACGACGCGTGGCGTCCGCACCAGGTGTGGAGGCACCGGCTCGGTTCCTCCGAGGACGACGTTCTCGTCTTCGAGGAGACCGACGAACGGTTCTGGTGCGGCGTCGAGTTGTCGCGCAGCGAGAAGTACCTGTTCTGCGAGTCGCATTCGAAGATCACGAGCGAGGTGCGCTTCCTCGCCGCCGACGACCCGACCGGTGAGTTCGTCCTCTTCGGGCACGGCCGCCGCACCGGCATCGAACTGTCGATCGACCACCAGGGCGACCGCTTCATCGTGCTGCACAACGAGGACGCTCCGAACTTCGTGCTCGGCTACACGCCCGTCACCGACACGACGGCGTTCACCGAACTGGTCCCGCACCGTGATGACACGCGCTTGGAGTCGGTGGCCGCCTTCGACGGCTACCTCGCGGTCAGCCTGCGCCGGAACGGTTTGACCGGGATCCGCATCGTCGACAACGCCGGTGCGGGCCACGATCTGGCCTTCGACGAGGTCTTGTACTCGGTGTCCCCGATGTTCGGGCCCGAGTACCACGCGACGTCGCTGCGTCTGTCCTATCAGTCGATGGTCAGCCCCGACTCGGTGTACGACTACGACATCGCGGGCCGGGAACTGCTGCTGCGTAAGCAGAAGGCCGTCCTCGGCGGCTATGACCCGGCCGCGTACCAGCAGCACCGCCTGTGGGCGACCGCGTCCGACGGCACTCAGGTTCCGATCTCGATCGTCGCCCGCGCGGACGTCGCGGCCGACGGTTCGGCGCCCTGCCTGCTCTACGGCTACGGCTCGTACGAGACGAGCATCGACCCGTACTTCTCGATCCCCCGACTGTCTTTGTTGGACCGTGGGGTGGTCTACGCGATCGCCCACGTGCGCGGCGGCGGCGAGATGGGTCGACACTGGTACGAGGACGGCAAACTCCTGAACAAGAAGAACACCTTCACCGACTTCGTGTCGTGCGCCGACCACATGGTCGAATCGGGTTGGTCCGCCCCGGACAAGCTCGTCGCGCGTGGCGGGTCGGCCGGCGGCCTGCTCATGGGCGCCGTCGCGAACCTCGCACCGTCGCGTTTCGCGGGCATTTGCGCCCAGGTGCCGTTCGTGGACAGCCTCAACACCATTTTGGACCCGACGAAGCCGTTGACGGTCATCGAATGGGACGAGTGGGGCGACCCGCTGCACGACGCCGATGTCTACGCGTACATGAAGTCCTACGCGCCCTACGAGAACGTCGCGGACGTCGCGTATCCGCCGATCCTGTCGGTGACCAGCCTCAACGACACCCGAGTCGGCTTCCATGAGCCGGCGAAGTGGACGGCGCGACTGCGGCACGACGCCCAAGGCGGTCCGTTCCTGCTGAAGACGGAGATGGAGGCCGGTCACGGCGGACGCTCCGGCCGGTACGACGCGTGGCATGAGGAGGCGTTCAACCTGGCGTGGACCCTGGACCTCTACGGCCTGCGGGAGTAGCTCCGGCCCCGACGCTCAGCCGCGGCGCAAACGCCGTGAGCCCCCTCCGCGACCTTCGCGGAGGGGGCTTCCCGCTTGGTTGGCCAAAAGTTCCGCTTGGTTGGCCAAAAGTTCCGCTTGGTTGGGCAAATGTTCGAAACAGGCGTGTTTTCGCAATTTGCCCAACCAAGCGAGACGTTTAACCAACCAAGCGGAGGGAGGGACCGTCAGACCGGCAGCGCGTGGGAGGGGCGTACGTCCGTCATCGCGGCGGCGGCCGATTCGGTGTCGCGCATGACGCGGATGACGTTGCGGCAGGTCAACTTCGCCAGGTCGTCGTCGCTCCAGCCGCGTCGAACGAGCTCCTCCAGCACCCTCGGATATGCGGCGACGTCGGTCAGATCCTTTGGCGTCGTCGCGATGCCGTCCATGTCACCGCCGAAGCCGACGCATTCGACGCCGGCGATGTCCCGGATGTACTCGACGTGGTCGGCGACATTGGACGACGACACCGGCGGGCACGGGTTGTCCGCGAGCCACTTCGCCCGGCGTTCCCGCTGACGCCGGTACGCGTCCTCACCGTCGGCGCCGCTGGCGCTCCACTCGGCGGGCGACGCGCCCTCCATCTCCTCCAACCGGTTCATCCAGTCATGGCACTCCTCGGTGAGGAAGCCCGGGACGAACGTCGCCATCACGACGCCGTTCGTCTCGCCGACGCGCCGCAGCACGTCGTCGGGGACGTTGCGGGGGTGGGAACACAGCGCGAGCGCGTTCGAGTGCGAGAAGAACGCGGGCGCGCGACTGACGTCGAGTGCCGCCCGCATCGTTGACGGCGCCACGTGGGACAGATCGACGAGCATGCCCAGCCGGTTCATCTCGGTGACGACGGACCGGCCGAAGTTCGACAGGCCGCCGACGGCCTCCCCGTCCGGATCGGTCGCGCTGTCGGCCCACCCGGTGTTCGTGACGTGCGTCAGCGTCATGTACCGGGCGCCGAGGCGGTACATCATTCGCAGGGTGCCGAGCGAGTCTCCGATGCTGTGGCCGCCCTCGATACCGATGAGGGAGGCGATCCGACCAGACGCGAAGACCGCCTCGACGTCGTCGGCGGACGTGGCGAGCGCGAACGCGTCGTAGCGGTCGATCATCTCGTGGGCGGCGTCGATCTGTTCGAGGGTCGCCGTCACGGCGGTCTCGCCGGTGAGGTTCACCGGCACGAACACCGACCAGAACTGACCGCCGATCCCTCCGGCTCGCAACCGGGGAAGATCGGTGTGCAGGCCGCGATCGGTCTGGTCCTTGGCGATGTCGATGGTGTCGAAGTCGTACCGGACCATGCCGCGCAGGCGAATCAGCAGGTCGTTGTGGCCGTCGATGATCGGGGAGTGGTCGAGGAGGCCAAAGACCCGGTTGGCGAGGTGTTCAGACATGCGCGCCAGCATACTGGTCGCGGCGCCGTTTCGATACGATCCACAGTGATCATCAGATCTTGGTCCACTATGGTTGGCGAGGGTTCATGCGGTGTCGACCAGCCGCCGCCAGTTCGCGACGCGTTCGGCGTCGACCGGCGCGTCCCATGACGTTCGGACGGCCGATCCGACGTGGAAACCCAGGACTCCGGCCGCCCGCAGCGGTCCGACGGCTTCCGGGGTCAGCCCTCCACCGGCGAGAACCGGGGTCGACGCGGCGACGCGCAGCACGGAGGCCAGACCGTGGCGGAGCCCGTCAGGGGATCCGGCGGTCAGTACCTGGTCGAGACCGGGAAGCGGGGTGACCGCCGCGATCGCCGCCGGGTAGTCGACGGCGTGATCGACGCAACGGTGGCACGTCCACGGCAGCCCGCCGACTTCGGCGAGCCGTGTCATTGCGGCCGTGTCGGGTTGCCCGTCCCCGCCGAGGAAACCGAGAACGAAGCCATCCGCCCCCGCTTCCCGCAACGCCGCGGCGGCGCGGCTCAACGCGGCCTCGTCACCGACGGCGAATCCGGCCGCGGTCCGCAACATCACTCGAATCGGCAGAGCACTGGCGCGACGGATCGCCGCGACCGTCGCGACGTCCGGTGTCAGTCCGTCGGATGCCATGTCCGCGACGACTTCCAGGCGATCCGCTCCGCCGTCGGTCGCGGCTCGCGCGTCGTCGGCGGTGAGGGCGATGATCTCCAGTAGTGGCGACGTCATGACGTCGATCCTCCCAAATCGGTCGAACCTGTCAACGCCTTCGGCGGGAGCGCGCATCTCCATCCCTTGCCGGGGACGGTGTCCGGTAGGCGTACCCCGACCAGACGCCCGACCTACTGCCGCACATCCACACCCGGATGGCCGCGACGTCTCGCGGCCACTTCCGTTTCATCGTGCGGGGAGCCCACGTCGGTCACGCATGACCGCCAGGTCGATCCAGTGTTGGAGGTATACGGGTCGGAGCGGCTGGTGGGCGCCCACGTCGGTGGGCGTCCGGAATGGGACGTCGCGAACGTCGCGGGTTCTGCCCATAGGCGGCACGAATTGGTGATAAGTGGTGTGGCGCATCAGTTGTACCGTGAAACCATCGCCGAACGGAATGGAGAACGGTTTCCGGTGAGATCGAACCGACACCGTTTGCCCTCCGTTCGTCCGATGTCGCGAATGGCCGTACGCCGGTAATGTTTCGCGTCCGAGCACGGTTGCGGCCCGCATGTAACGTGTGATCGGTTGTATTGAACGGGAATCGGGAAAGGAACGGTGCCGATGGGCGAACTGGTGGAGGTCGGCTTCAGCTTTCCGGCCGTGGTGTTCACCTTCGCCTTCGTCGTCGTCATCCTCTTCTGGCTGTTCGTTCTTTGTGGACTTCTCGGCATCGACATGCTGGACGGTGATGTCGATGCGGACGACCAGCCCGCCTTGCTCGGGATGCTGCCGGTGACGCGCTCGGCCAGAGCCGTTCCCGTGACGGTCGTCCTGTCACTGTGGATCTCCCTGGCGTGGTTCGCGAGCGTCGTCGTCACGGTCTTCCTGCGGGAGTGGGACCTCGACGGCGTGATCGCGACGCTCATGGCGATCGTCGGGTTGCTGATCGGCGCTTTCGCGGCTTGGTTGATGACCGTGCTGCTGGTTCTGCCGTTGGGGCGGCTCTACGGGAACGCCCCGGCCGCGTCCCGACACGATTTCGTCGGCAAGACGTGTCGTATTAGGACGCAGACGGTCGGCGCCGATTTCGGGCAGGCCGAGATCACGTCGACCGACGGGTCTTCCGCGATCATCCCCGTCCGCGCGCCCGCTCCGGATGCGGCGGCCGCGTTGGCGGCGGGAGACACCGCCCTGATCTACGAGTACGACTCGACCGGCGAGTACTTCCTGGTGGCGCCGTTCGACTTCGATCTCTCGTCACCGCTTCGGTGAACACGCACTTAATCCGCATTTAGCCCAATAAATTTCATCGCATTCCTCGAAAGGCATTTATCGATGGAGGCCATCCCCGTGAGCCTCGGCATTCTCATTGCCGTGGTCTTGTTGATTCTGATTGTGGCGTTGATCCTCGTCGTCCGATTGTTCCGCAAGGTGGAACAAGGGAAGGCGCTCATCATTTCGAAGATGCGCCGGGTCGACGTGACGTTCACGAGCGCCGTCGTTCTGCCGGTGTTGCACCGCGCCGAATTGATGGACATCTCGGTCAAGACGATCGAGATCGAGCGGACCGGCAACGAGGGGTTGATCTGTCGCGACAACATCCGCGCGGACATCCGCATCTCGTTCTTCGTTCGCGTCAACAAGACCAAAGAGGACGTCATCAAGGTCGCGCAGGCGATCGGTTCCGAGCGGGCGTCCAGCCGGGAGACCTTGCAGGAGCTGTTCAACGCGAAGTTCTCCGAGGCGTTGAAGACCGTTGGCAAGCAGCTCGACTTCGTCGACCTCTACACGCAGCGCGATCAGTTCCGCGACCAGATCATTCGCGTCATCGGCACCGACCTCAACGGATACAGCCTCGAGGACGCCGCGATCGACTTCCTTGAGCAGACGCCGCTGACGATGCTCGACCCGCAGAACATCCTGGACGCCCAGGGCATCCGCAAGATCACCGAGCTGACCGCCATCGAAGCGGTGCGTACCAACGAGTACCGCCGCGTCGAGGAGAAGGAGCTCACGAAGCAGAACGTGGAGGCCCGGGAGGCGATCCTCGAACTGGAGCGTCGTCAGGCCGACGCGGAGCTGAAGCAGCACCGCGAGATCGAGACGATTCGCGCCCGCGAGGAGGCGATGATCGAGAAGGTCCGCGCCGAGGAGCGCTTGAAGGCCAGCGAGGCCGACATTCGCACGAACGAGGCGCTCGGCATCCAGCGGGAGAACCAGGCCCGGGAGATCGCCGTCGCGGAGAAGAACCGGGAACGCGTCATCGCGATCGAGACGGAGCGGATCGAGAAGGACCGCCTGTTGGAGGTCGTCGGTCGGGAGCGGGAGATCGAGCTGGCGACCATCGCGAAGAACAAGGAGCTCGAGGGCGAGCGTCGGGACATCGCCGAGGTCGTTCGGGAGCGGATCGCCGTTGAGCGGACAGTCGCCGAGCAGGAAGAGGCGATCAAGAAGCTGCGGACGATCGAGGAGGCCGAGCGGGAGCGTCAGGCCACGATCATCGGTGCCGAGGCGGAGGCGCAGGAGCGACTCGTCAAGGACATCAAGGCCGCCGAGGCCGCCGAGGCCGCCGCGAAGCACAAGGCTCGCGAGAACTTGACGTTGGCGGAGGGCCGTCAGCAGGCCGCCGAGCTTGAGGCGCAGGCGATGATGCGCCTCGCCGAGGGTAAGCGTGCCGACGAGGCCGCGACCGGTTTGGCGCGTGCGCAGGTGCTCGAGGCCGAGGCCGAGGCGATGGAGAAGGCCGGTATCGCGGAGGCGAAGGCCGCCGAGGCGCGTGGCCGCGCCGACGCCGAGGTGACCGAGGCGAAGGGCCGAGCGTCCGCCCAGGCGACGGAGCTCGCCGGGATGGCCGAGGCCGTCGCGCTGCGCGAGAAGCTGCGCGGCGAGGCCGAGGGTCTCACCGAGAAGGCCGCCGCCATGGCGGCGTTGGACTCCGCGTCGCGGGAGCACGAGGAGTACCGCCTCCGGTTGGAGATGGAGAAGGAGGTCCGCCTCGCGGGCATCAACGTCCACAAGGAGATCGCGGAGGCTCAGGCCACCGTCCTCGCGACCGGCCTGGAGAAGGCCGACATCTCGATCGTCGGTGGCGACGGGGCGTTCTTCGACCGGGTGACGGGCGCGATCGGCGCCGGCAAGGCCGTCGACGGTTTCGTCGAGCACTCGACCGTGGTGAACGGCTTGGCGGGTTCGTGGCTCGACGGTTCGAAGGACTTCACGGAGGACCTGTCGAAGCTGATGAGCGGCGTTACCAGCGCGGACTTGAAGAACCTGTCGATCGCGGGCCTGTTGACCCGGCTGATCGCGGCGGGCGGCCCCGAGTCGGGGAAGCTCACGCAGTTGCTGGATTCGGCGCGTGACATCGGGGTGGCGGACTCGCCCGTCGCGGCGTTGACGTCGAACTCGCGGCACTGACCGCGTCGCCGCCGTGGCCGACCGGCTCGGTCGGCCACGGCGGCTCACTGTGGAATGAGGGTTCCGGAAGCGGAGGCTTTCAAGGTGTGGGAGTCCGGATGGAGCGTGGTTTCGGCGGAGGTGACTTCGCGTCCCGGTTGGACGCGGAACGCGCCGCCGACGAAGCCAGGCGACGTCAGGGGCTCTCGCGGCCGAGACACGCTCCATCGCCGGAACCGTTGAGGGCGGGTCTTGTGGACTGTGAGGATGACCGTTGAGCGAGCTGGAAACCGATAACGGGGCGTCGGGTTTGGACGCCGGTACCTATGAGGTCTTGCGGGCCAGACTGGTCGCGCAATCCGAGGAAGTGGCGCGTCGCGCCGAGGAATTGAACACGCGTCGTCTGGAGGTGTTCGGCGGCACCGAGATGCGGTTGCTCGGCACGGACCGCATTCGGACGGCGAACAACTGCGTCCCCCGCGACATCGTGCAGGTGGGCGGCCGGATGCTGTTCGGCTACAACGTCTTCATCGGGTTGAAGCCGAACACCGAGGTCGGCGACGTCTTCGCGTCCCATTCCTTCGAGCGTGACGGGGACTCGTTCGCGTTCGCGCCCGCCGAGGACGACGCCCTGCTGTCGGCACCGGCGTTCCGGGCGGATTTCGAGGAGCTGTACCGGTACTACCGGTTGGCGCATCTGCTGCAGTTGCGCATCGTGTCGGGGAATCGGCTGCTCGCGGTGTTCCAGATCGGCGAGAAGGTCGACGACATCCGGGTTCTGCGGTGGGACATCGCTCCGGACGGCACTCCGTCCTATATTGACTCTCGGGGCGAGCGGGATCACGTCTTCCCCGATCAGCACGACTTCGAGTGGGCGTCGACGACGCGGGACGACCACGTCGGAGGCAAGCACCCGCACGTCTCGGTCGAGGGCGAGGTGTTCATCGAATGCGTCGGGGGCGACCTGACCGTCAAGATCGAGGACAACACGTCCACCGGGGTGGGCGTCTACTCCGAACCGGTCGCCGAGAAGCTCCAGAGCCTCGCCGACGCCGACATCCGGTACGCCCGGGTCGGACCGCTGATCCTGTTGAAGATCCTGCCGTACAACGAGACCGAGTGGCGTTACCTGATCTTCAACACCCGCACGAAGACGGTGACGCGCGCGGACGGGATCGGCATCGCCTGTCGGTCGCTGCCGGAGGACCAGGGTGTCATCTTCCCCGGGGGCTACTACCTGTCGACGGGTTCGTACAAGGCCTTCGAGACCGATGTGTCCGATTTGGAGTTCGAGCGCGTCATCAGGTCGCCGAACGGCGAGGACGTCCTATACGTCTTCCACGCCCGGGTCGACGGGCGCACGCTCCTGTTGCCGTACAACGTTATTCGCAAGGAGATCAGTAACCCGATCTCCTGCCACGGATACTCCATCTTCGACGACGGCACCATGGCCGCGTTCCGATCCACATCAGAGGAACCGACGCGCGTGCACCCGATGCAGGTGTGGCAGACGCCGTTCGTCGCCGACACATACGCCGCGGCCCTCCCCGTCGGTAATTCCCCACTGGAGCGACTCGGCAACGCCGAACTGGTGCGAGGCATCTCCGACGCGCTGTCGGTGCCGCGCATGGTCGCCGACATGGAACCCTCCACGGAGGTCTTCGAAGCGCTGATCGCGGCGTGCACACGGGCCCTCGACTCCTACTACTGGCTCGCCGACGAGGAAGTGGGCGAGCTGGCCGAGCCCCTCGCCTTGGTCCGGGACACCGCCACCGCCGTCCTCGACGAGTACGAGACGGTCGCCGCGCTGCGCCGCCAGGCCGTGGACGCGCTGGAGGAGGCCCGCGGTCAGGTCCACGCGACCATCCGGCGCAGCCGAGGCGAGGCCCCGAAGTCCGCCGACCTGTGGGTGTTGCAGTTGGCGGAACTGCGCGCCGCGCAGGGGCGACTCGTCACCCTCGCCGAGACCCGCTACATCGACACCGACGCGCTGGACGCCTTGTCCGGGGAGGTCGCGGAGGAGCTGACGTCGGCCGGGCGTCGCGCGGTCGCGTACCTCAGCCGCGACGAGGCCTTCGCGAGCTACCACGAACAGATCGAGGGACTCGCCGCACAGGGCGAGTCGATCGAGTCGACGGCGCAGGCCGCGCCTCTGCTTCGGCAACTGTCCGAACAGAACAGCGGCCTCGAAGTGCTCACCGAGGTAGTGTCCAATCTCGACATTAATGATGTCACGGTTCGCACCCGAATCTTGGAGAGCATCGCCGCGGTCCTCGCGGGCGTCAACCGGGCCCGCGCGATCCTCGCCGCGCGTCGCCGAGAACTCCTCGACTCGGAGGGACGGGCGGAGTTCGGCGCCGAGTTCGCCCTGCTCGGGCAGGCGATCACGGCCGGTCTCGCCGCCGCCGACACCCCGACCGCCAGCGACGAACAACTCGGCAAGATCATGCTCAGCCTGGAGAACCTCGAAGCACGGTTCTCGGAGTTCGACGACTTCCTCGCGCAGCTCGGCGACAAACGCGCCGACGTCTACGAGGCCTTCGCGACCCGCAAGCAGGCGCTGCTCGACGAACGCGCCCGGCGCGGCGAACGGCTCACCTCCTCGGCGGACCGCATCCTGTCCGGCGTCACCCGCCGGTCCGCGACGCTCGGCTCCATCGACGAGGTCAACACCTACTTCGCGACCGACCCGATGGTCACCAAGCTCCGATCGATCGCCGACGAACTCCGCGAACTCGGCGACCAGGTCCGAGCGGAGGAACTGACCGGACGGATCAAGGCGGCCCGTCAGGAAGCCGGACGCGCGCTCGCCGACCGTCAGGACCTGTACGACGGCGACGTCATCAAACTCGGCGGGCACCGGCTCCCCGTCAACAGCCAGCCGATGGAGCTGACCCTCGTCCCGTCCGGTGACCGGCTCGCGTTCTCGTTGAGCGGCACCGACTACCGCTCGGTCGTGGACGACCCCGAATTCGCCGACACCCGCGAGTTCTGGGACCAGCTCGTCGTCTCCGAGACGCCCGCCGTGTACCGCGCGGAGCATCTCGCGGCGGCCGTGCTCGCCGAATCCGACCCACAGCGTCTCCGCGAGGCGGCACTGGGCGACGAGGACCTGCTGACCACGGTGCGCGCCTTCGCCGAGGACCGCTTCGACGAGGCGTACGAGCGCGGCGTCCACGATCACGACGCGACGTTGATCCTTCGGACGCTGCTGCGCCTCGACGCGGGCGCCGAACTGCTGAGGTACCTGCCCGCCGATCGCGCCGCCGCCGCGTTGTACTGGGCCTACGGCGTTCCCGCCGCCGACCGTCCGATCTGGATGGCGCGGGCGGCCTCGCTCGGAGCGGCCCGCGCCGCGTTCGGCCGCACGAACGCCGTCGACCAGCTGTGCGCGGAACTCGCCGACGGCATCACGACGTTCGCCGCCGAGACGGGCCTGTCGATCGCCGCCGACACCGCGACCGCCGCGGAGTACCTGTTCGAGGAGCTCGCCGCGGGCGGAGCCTCGATCGTGGTCGGCGACACGGCGTCGACGCTGCTCAAACGCTTCCGATCCGGTCTCGGCCGCGACGGCGCCGCCGCGTTCGAGCGACACCTCGTCGCGCTCGGGGACGACGTGTCGAGCCTGCGGGCGCGGCATCAACTCGTGTCGGCGTGGCTGTCGGCGTACGTCGAGGGGCGCGAAGAGGACCCCCAGCGGTGGGCGACGGACATTCCGGAGGCCGTCGCGCTGGAACTGTTGGGAGACCGGGTTCCGGGCCGTTCCGTCGGCGCCGAACTCAACGCCACCGTGGACGATCTACTGGGGACGCACCCGAGGATCTCCGGCCGCTCGCTGCGGGTTCGACTGGACGAGCTCCTGTCTCGGACGGCGATCTTCCGCCGCGACCGGGTGCCCGCCTTCCGCGCGTTCCTGAAGCGCCGCAACGCTCTCGTCGCGCGGGAGAAGGAACGTCTGCGCATCGACGAATACCGCCCGAAGGTGATGAGCGCGTTCGTCCGCAACCGGCTGCTCGACGACGTGTACCTGCCTCTCATCGGCCAGAACCTCGCCAAGCAGATGGGCGCGGCGGGTGACAACAAGCGCACCGACCAGTCCGGCATGCTCCTGCTGATCTCCCCTCCCGGCTATGGCAAGACGACGCTCATGGAGTACGTCGCCAGCCGACTCGGGATGGTGTTCGTCAAGGTCAACGGCCCGTCCCTCGGGCACGAGGTGACGTCGCTCGACCCGACGGAGGCGCCGAACGCCACCGCGCGGCAGGAGGTCGAGAAGATCTCGTTCGCGCTGGAGGCGGGCAACAACGTCATGCTGTACCTGGACGACATCCAGCACACGAACCCGGAACTGTTGCAGAAGTTCATCTCCCTGTGCGACGGTCAGCGTCGCATGGAGGGCGTCTGGAACGGGCGAACGCGGACGTACGACCTGCGCGGCAAGCGTTTCGCCGTCGTCATGGCCGGTAACCCGTACACCGAGTCGGGCAAGCGATTCCGCATCCCCGACATGCTGGCCAACCGCGCCGACGTGTGGAACCTCGGCGACGTCCTGTCCGGACGCGAGGAGGTGTTCGGCCTCAGCTACCTGGAGAACGCCCTCACGTCGAACCCGGTACTCGCGCCGTTGACGAACCGCGCCCGAGGGGACCTGGAACTGCTGGTGCGGCTGGCGTCCGGAGACGCCAACGCGAGCCCGGAGGGCCTGTCGAACAGCTACCCGGCGGCCGAACTGGAACAGATTCTCTCGGTGCTGCGCAAACTCATCCGCGTTCGAGAAGTCGTCCTGCGCAACAACCAGGCGTACATCGCCTCCGCGGCGCAGGCCGAGTCCTCGCGGACCGAACCACCGTTCGGCCTACAGGGTTCCTACCGGAACATGAACAAGCTCGCCGAACGCGTCGTGCCCGTCATGAACGAGGACGAACTGGAGGCCGTCATCGACGACCACTACCTCGGCGAGGCGCAGACTCTCACCTCCGGCGCCGAGGCGAACCTGCTGAAACTCGCCGAACTGCGCGGACGTCTCACCCCTGAACAGTCGGCACGCTGGGCCGACATCAAGGCGGCGTTCGTCCGGGAACTGGCGCTCGGCGGCGACGGGGACGACCCGGCCTCGCGAGCCGTCGGTGCGCTGGGTCTGCTCGCCGAGGCGATCGGTGGCGTCGAGTCCGCGATCTCGAAGGCCGCTGACCCGCGCGCGACGGCGCGGGGAACGGCCACGGTCTACGGCAAGAACTGACGAATATGCACAGGGGACGGACGGCCACGTCCGTCCCCTGTGTCGTTCTCGAAGCCAGAGCCGTTGGGGGAGAACGCATTCGCTCGCCTACTCGGCTTTGATGGGGGGTCATTCCCAGGTCGCCGAATCGGGATCGACGCCGTGTTCGCGCGCGTTCGCGAAGATCACGTCCCGCAGCCAGACGGTCAGACCGGGCGCGTACGCGTCGTAGTGGTCGGCATAACCCGGCTCCTCGACGAACCTCCGTCCGATACACGCCTGCATCGAATGCGTGCAGTCGAAGTATGTGGACAACAGCGCGCGATGCCGTTCCGCGAGTCGGTTCGCCTCAACGGAACCGGGCGCGACCCCGGCGCGTTTCGCGGTGGCGAGGTCGGCCTCCAGGGTCGTTGTCGCGGCCGAGACCTCCCGCCAATCCTCCGTCGTCAGCTTCGCCGCCCGCTCCGCGTACTGCGTCCACTGCGCGGTGTCGCCCCAGAGTTCCTCCGCCTCGCCGACCCAGTCGGGGTTCCAGTCGTCACCGAAGATGTCGACCTGCTCCTGCGGCGTCAACCGCATGCCGGTCGCCGACACGTCCAACATGCGATCGACGGCGCTCACCATCGTTTGAAGCCGCGAGATCCGGTCGACGAGCTGGGAACGTTGGCGGCGCAGGTGATCCCGCGCGTCGACGCTCGGGTCGTCCAGGATGCGGCCGATCTCGGCGAGCGGCAGCCCCAACTCCCGGTAGACGAGCACCCGGTGCACCCGGGCGATGTCCTCACCGGAGTACACGCGGTACCCGGACCAGGTTCGACTGCTCGGCCGCACCAGGCCGATCGCGTCCCAATGGTGCAGGGTCTTTACGCTGACCCCGACGAGCGCCGCCGCGCGGCCGACCGTGAGACCGTCGGCGGACACCTCGTGCTCGTCGTTCGTCATGGATCCATCGTCGCTCACGGCGGCAGGGGACCGCACCGTAGTGCGGCCCCCTGCCGGTGCCCACGTGCGGAGGTTCACGACTCCAGCGTGCCCCAACCGATGTCGCGAAGGTTCTGCTCCTCGACGCTGCCCGGCACGATCGGGCGGGCGGCCGTCATGACGACCCGCGTGTTCTCGGGCGTGATGATCGTCAGGTCGGTGGAGTTCCACGGCGTCTCGCTGCGGCTCGTGCACCCGGGGACGAGGTCTTCGCAACGGTCGACGAGCTCGTCGATCTGACTCAGCACGCACGTGAAACTGACCTCGGTGCCGGTCGCCCGCGGGGCGCCGTCGCCGGGGACGAGGAGGACGTCCTGGAAGGCCCAGCGACGCAGGTGCGTCAACTGACCCGGGATCGTGAACAGGTCGATGAACCCGAGCGCCTCGATCCAGAAGCGTTTCGACGCCTCGAAGTCGTCGGCGGGGATCTTGGTGAACATCGGCATGCCGTAGATCTGGCGGCAGACCTCGGGTGCCGTCGCGTCGAGGGCCGGCATGGGAACGGGGCTGATGAATTCGTTCATGACTCGATCGTCAAGCCTCCGGTCGCGTCAGGGTCAAGTCGGTGTGACCCAGGTCATCGCAAAGTCGTTGGGGCGGCGTTCGCGCGCGCCGCGCCATGCCGGACGGTTCGAGTTACGGCCCGGGCAGGGCGCGGCCAGGCGCTTCCTGTTGAACACCAGCGATTCCCAGTGAAGGCCGGGTGGCCCGAGACTCTCGGCTTGGTGGGGCGGTGCACAGGTCGGGAAGGTCTGCTCGGGGCAGGAGGGGAGACCCACCAAGCCGTGAAAGACGACCCCCCACGACACTGGGCGGCACCCCGAACCACCCCCGGTACTCCGGCCGGGGTCGACCGCACGGGCGAGATCACCGAGTCCGCGCCATCTCGATTCCCTAGACCATGAGTCGGTCGCGCGACCTCACGGTCGGTCATAATGAAGTCCGGCCACAACCCAGAGGAGACAACGGATGTCGAGTGCTGCTGAGGAACTGTTGACGGCGGTCTCGTCGGCCGAGGCGCAGTCGCGGGAGTCCACCGCGGTGATCAGCGCGGCGACGTCGGCCGCCGAATCCGCCGACAGCGCGTTCCAGATCGCGGGTGGCGCGGACAAGCTCGCCTTGGTGGCGACGATCCGGGGCGCATTGGACGAGGCGATCGGCATGCAGTCCCAAGTGGAGGCGAAGCTCGTGGAAGCGTACGGCTGGGCCGAACAGCTCAACGCGGGCAAGTTAGGGCCAACCCCGACCGCCTCGGGCCCCACCTCGCCGACGGAGAGCGGCGAGGCGTCCGACGCGAGGTCGGACGTGTCCAAGCGCTGGGCGCCACCGCTGCCGGGTTTCAGCCCGAGGCGTCCACATCCTGAGGCCGAGCGGGAAATGCGACGTGTCGGCTGGCCCCGGAGCAGTTGGCGGAAGAGCGCCATAAGCGCGAGGGCTCATGTGTATGACGGGAATGGTCGACGGATGACCGACGAGCCACCGCGCCCACACCATCCGAATGGAGCTCCCGCGTGCGAGGATCTGCGGGAACCGTGGCGGTCGGACGAGTGTTACACGACGACATGGCATGTCGAACGTGACGCTGGGGAGCAGATCCGCGATGCCGTGAAAGCCGGTCACACCGGGCCGTTCGCGTTCTACTTGAACACCCCTATGTGCGGACGTCCTCCCGATACTCCACCGTACGAACCACATCCGAAGCGCTGCACGGAGAACTTCCCGGCGCTGGTTCCGGAAGGCACGGAGGACTATGTTCACGTCGTCAACCAACGCGGTACCCGGGTTCGTCGGATCGAAGGCACAGGAGAGGCGATCGCGTGAGTGACTTTGGATATGACCGCCCGGTTGAGGCGGATCCGGAGATTCTTCGGGAATTGTGGTCGAAAGTGGATTCGCTGTCGTCCGATGCTCTGGGCAGGTACGCGCGCAGTCTCGGCGTGCGGCCCCCCAGCGTTCCGCCGAACGCGTATTGGGACATCGGAGTCGCTTACCCCACCGATGAAGAGGATGGGGTGCTGTACTGGTTCGGGCCGGATCCATCCGAGTTCATAACGGACGAATGGGAACGCTTCGACACCTCCGTGGCGGCCGAGCCGAGTGTGCTGGCCGACCTACGACAGGTCGAGCACTCGATGTCGGCGAGAGCGCTGGCCCGCTACGCCGAGTCGACATACGGCCTGCGTCCGCCTGACGGTGCGCCCTTCGCCCGATGGGAGATCGTGAGCGTGCACCAAGACGACGACCCTGACAGTACCGACAATGGCGTTCTCTATTGGACAAGACCATACCCGGACGGCCCCGGCGGCGAGGGGTACGGCGCTGAGACCTTTCAGGGCTGACGGCTGACGATCGCGGTCCGGCCGCCCCGAATGGAGGCCGCCAGTCCGTCCAGTGTGTCCTTTCGGCTCGACGCCGCCCGTGACGGAAGCGCGGCTGTCAGTCGCGTAGGCCCGCCTTGCGGTCGGCCTCGGCCAGTTTC
Organism: Stackebrandtia soli; assembly: GCF_965137155.1. Classification (NCBI taxonomy): domain Bacteria; kingdom Bacillati; phylum Actinomycetota; class Actinomycetes; order Glycomycetales; family Glycomycetaceae; genus Stackebrandtia; species Stackebrandtia soli. The sequence continues at coordinate 11,605 of NZ_CBCRZX010000043.1, read as the reverse complement.
GCCAGGTAGGCGTTGTACTGCTCCAGCGGGTCGTCGTCGGTGTTGCCGGTCTCCTCGGCGCGGTCGGCGGCGCGGTCGAAACGGCGGGCCTCGCGGTCGTCGCTGCGGGACCACTGCCAGATGAGCGCGCCCAACACGAGCAGGCTCGGTATCTCGCCGAACGCCCAGGCGATGCCGCCGCCGGCGCGCTGATCCTCGATCGGAGTGGAACCCCAGTCCCGGACGAGCAGGTTGTACCAGTCACCGGCGATAACGTCGCTGGACTGCATGATCGTCAGCCCGAAGATCGTGTGGAAGACGATCGAGACGAAGAACAGCAGGATTTTCGCCGGGTACGGGAGTCGACGCGGCGCCGGGTCGGGCCCGATGATGAGCCAGAAGAACAGGCCGCCGGCCGCCATGAAGTGGAAGACCATGAACAGGTGCCCGGCGTGGTCGCGCATCGCCCACTCGAACAGGCCCGTGAAGTACATCATGTAGAGGCTGAACACGTACAGCCCCAACGCGATCAGCGGATGCGAGACGGCCGTGACGAACCGCGAGTGGATCAGCAGCAACAGCCATTCGCGCGGCCCGCGCCCGCTCGACGGGGGGATCGCCCGCAACGCGAGCGTGATCGGCGCCGACAACACGAGCAGGATGGGGATCAGCATGTTCAACGTCATGTGCTGTGCCATGTGGACGCTGAACAGGACCATGCTGTACCGGCCGACGCCCGACGACGTCACGAACACCGCGAGGAGCCAACCGATAGTCCACAGCAGGGTCCGACTCACCGGCCAGGAGTCGCCCCGTCGGCGCAGCCGCCGCACCCCCGCGAGGTACAGGCCGATCGCGGCGATCGCCATGGCGCACACCAACACCGACGGATACCAGTCGAACAGCAGCGCGCGGGGCGTGAGCGGCCCGGGCATGGGGAAGCCGAGCAGCGTCGTCGCGGCCGTCTCCTCGACGACCTCGCCGGACGGCGGTGGCGTCCGTGACAGCGCGACGGCCAGCCCGAACGTCGCCGCCATGATGACGACCTCGACGGCGGCGAGCCGCGCGAAGACACCCCCGCGTCCGCCGTCGAGCGCCGGGATGGTCGAGCGCCGGTGCCAGAAACCGAAGCCGCCCAACAGGACCAGGGCGGCGACCTTGATCAGGACGAACCGGCCGTAGTCGGTGCCGGTCAGATCGGCGACGCTCGGCACGCGGGTGGCGGCGTTGACGGCTCCGGAGGCGGCGACCGCGACGAACGCGACTCCGGCGATCCGTGAGTATCGCCGGACGGCGGTGGCGCGGGTGCGGCGCGCCAGCAACAGCGCCAGCAGTCCGCCCGTCCACAGGAGCGCGCCGAGGACGTGCAGGATCATCGAGTCGACGGCGATCTGGTGGTCGCCGCTGGCGGCGGAGTGGCCGGTGAAGACGGCCGGGAGCGCGGCGGCTCCGGCGATGACCGTGGCGAACGCGGCGCCGGACACGCTCAACGTCGTCAACGCGACGGCTCCGGCGACGAGAGCGAGCACCGCCGTCAGGGCGAGCGCGAAACCGTCCTCGGTGTCGGTGACGTAGCTCCAGATTCCGCCTAGTCCAATGGTGGACAGGTCCGTGGCGAAGGTGTCGGCGAGTTTGACGGGCAGTTGCGCGAGCGCGATGACGGCCCAGCCGAGCGCGGCCCATCCGGCGACGCGCAGCCAGCGGTACGACTGGGGCGCGATGCGTCCCTCGTCGCCGTCGACGAAGAACGCGGCGGCGACGGCGCAACCGAGGACGACGACGGCGGCCAGGTCCGCCGCGAGTTTCAGGGCGGGGACGAGCCAGGTGACGAGGGGGCTGCGGGCCGGCAGTCCGGGAGCCGCGTCGGTGATGACACCCCCGCCGAGGTTCAACAGGGTGATCGCGACGACGACGGCGACGAGCAGGCTTCCGACGACGATCGCCGCGACGGTCCTGGTCGGCAGGATCCGGCCCCGGGTCGGGCTCGGGCGGCCGGTCCCGGGTCCCGGGGCGGGCGCTTCCGTGCCGCCGGTGGGTTCGGCGGACGGCGTGAGCCCTCCCGGTTCGGGGGTGTCGGAGCGAGTTTCTACCACGTGTCGATGGTGACCCACGGGCGCGGAGTGGTGCCGCCCGGGTCGATGCCGCGTGATCCGAATCAGTCGACGTGTCTCGTGAGGCGCCAGCGAACCGACGGGGAGCCCGACAGATCACTCCGCTTGGTTGGCCAAATGCACGGCTTGGTTGGGTAAATTTCCAAATCAGGCGTGTTTTCGCAATTTGCCCAACCAAGCGGAACTTTTGCCCAACCAAGCGGAACGAGTAGGCGAGGTGGCGATGGACCTGTCCGGCATCGACGTGATCTGTTTCGACGGGGACGACACGTTGTGGGATTTCGAGACGTCCATGTGGGGCGCCTTGGCGGCGGTGACCGAGCACCTCGAAGCCGCCGGCATCACTCGGCGAGGATCGCCGGTCACTCCGCGCTGGCTGCACTCACTGTGGACGGAGGCGGCGTCGCGGTCGCGCGGCGCGCCGATGGCGTCGATCCGGCGGGAGTCCTTCGCGGCGATGCGCGACGTCTGCGCTCCCGACCGGGACGACCTCGTCGACGAACTGTGGGGCGTGTACCGGGCGTCGCGGTTGGCGGAGTTGCGGTTGTACCCGGACGCGGCCGACGCGCTCACGCGGTTGCGCGCCGATTTCCGGTTGGCGCTCGTCAGCAACGGCAACACCTACCCCGACCAGCTGGGCATCGAGGACGCCTTCGAGGTCGTCGTCATGGCGCAGGATTGTGGTCTGCGCAAGCCCGATCCGGCGATCTACCACCATGTTCGCGGCCTGTTCGGGGTTCCGTCGGGGCGGATCCTGCACGTGGGCGATCATCCCGTCGAGGACGTGACGGCGGCGGCGAACGCGGGTTTCGCCGTGGCCTGGCTGAATCGCCGGGGAACCGAGTGGCCGCTGCCGGATCCGGCGCCGCGGGCGCTGCGTGGTCTCGACGAGTTGCGCGGCCCACGCTGAGTTCACGCGGTCAGTCGAACACCAGGGCACGTAGACCGATGTAGAGGATCGTGCCGCCGATGACGCTGAGGACTGCGTTGCGTCGCCACAGGTGTACCCCGATGGTCGAGGCGAGCGCGATCGCCTCGGGGGCACCGTGATCGCCGGCCAGGATCTCGACGTCGCGCAGGGTGTAGACGACCAGGATCATGAGGATTCCGACGGGCATGTGAAGACTCAGGAATTCGACGATCGGGCGGTCGCGCAGTCGGCTCAGGATCGCGAAAGGCACGGCCCTGAGGGCGAACGTGACGACGAGGATCGTCCCGAGCGAGGCGAGGATGTATCCGGGGTCCGGCATGTCAGGCCCCCGTGCCGGGTGTCGGTGCGCCGCTCGCGCGGCGGGTAAGGAGGTATCGCGCGACGAGGCCCGCGACGAAGAGCCCCATGCCGATGATGAGCATGTGTTCGTGGCTGATCGCGAGCGCGAGGAGCGCCGAGACGAGGGCGATGATCGGCGTCGGGATGTCGCGTTTGGCGCGATAGGCGTCGATCGCGAGGACGACGAACAGCGCGGTCAGCGCGAAGTCGAGGCCGATAATTTGTCCAGGTAGGACTGTCGTGAGGAGTGCCCCGGCGGTCCCGCCGATGATCCAGTACGCCTGGCAGAAGACCTGGATCGCGAGAACGCGGGTCTTGTCCAGGCTGCCGCGCGGCATGGGCGCGGTGAGGGCGTAGGCCTCGTCGGTCAGCGCGTACATGGCGTAGGTCTTCGCGCCGAAACCCGTGATCGTCGACAGGGGGAAGGACAGGGCGTAGAAGACGTGCCGGAAGTTGACGAGGAACGTCGTCAACGCGATCTGGGCCAGCGGGGTGACGGCGAGGATGAGGCCGATCGCGAGGAACTCGAGCGAACCGGCGTAGATGAGCGTCGAGAACAGCGGCGCCCACCACCAGTCGAAACCGGCCTGGACGAGCAGCAGGCCGAACGCGACGCCGATCGGCGCGAGCGCGAAGCCGACGGACACCGTGTCGCGGGCGGCGGCCGCGATGGACGCGCGGGCGCCTCGCCTCGCCGGTCCCACGACCGGCAACACCGTCTCAATCATGCGGCAATGATATGTCTGCGAGAATCTCCGATGATTGCTTCTTCTTGCGATCTGGGACAGTACAACGCAATAATCAATAAGTGGATGCGATAGATAAGGCAATAATCGAGCAGCTCGGCGCCGATGGCCGGATGTCGAACACGGAACTGGCGGCCCGGGTCGGGTTGACCCCGGCGCCGTGTCTGCGACGTGTCCAGCGTCTCGAAGCGGACGGCGTCATCACCGGTTACCGGGCGATCATCGACCCGGCGAGGACGGGGCGGGGTTTCGAGGTCATCGTCAACGCGGACATCGCCGCGATGGACCGCGCGACGGTCGACCGCTTCGAGCGGACCGTCGCGGCCTTCGACGAGGTCGTGGAGTTCCGGCGGATGTTCGGGCTGCGCGACTACTTCATTCGCGTCGCGGTCGCCGATCAGGACGCCTTCGAGCAGTTCCTCGTCACGAAGATGTTCAGCCTCCCCGGCATCGCCAAGATCGACTCCCACCTCACGATGAAGGTCCTCAAGGAACGAACGTAGGGGCGTCGCAGTGCCCGATATCCGCCCGTCGTTCAGGGAGGTCCGTCATGAGCAGGGGTCGTTCCCGGGAGCGGGCATGACCGGTCACGGTCATGGAGGTCGTCGTGTCCCTTGCCTTGACGACGAGTCTTATCAAGGGATCGCGGCATTCCGAGTCAGGCGGTGGTCGCCGCCAGGATGTCGTCGACGAAGGACGTCAACTCGTCTTGAGTGGACTCGTTCTCGCTGCACAGGGCATAGGGCAGGAGCCGCAACAGCAGCCGAATCCGGGCCGGATCGGTGTCCTCCGGCGCGTCGTCGAAGCCGTGCGCGGAACGGATGATGGCGGTCAACGCGTCGTCGTCGATGAGGTGGGCGCCGTCCGGGAAGCGGGAACGCAACGCGGTGCCGAACTCGGCGATCGTCTCGCCGTCCGGCAACGCCTCGAACTTACGCAGGATCGCCATCGTCGTCGCGGTCGCGAGCAGCCGAAGCACCCGCGCGTTGCCGAGTCTTCGCTCGGGAATGATCGGGAGCGCCCCGATCGTCGTCACGGCCGCTTCGACGACGCGTCTTTCGTCGTTGTTCATGCGGCGTCGGGCTCCGCCTCGTCGAGCAGCCGCTCCGCCTGATCGAGGATCCCGGCGATGCTGTCGGCGCTGGCGTCGGCGTCGGCGAAGATCTTCCGGGTCAGCGTCAACTGGACGCGCATGCCCGTTCCGGGTGGGATCGTGTCGAGGAGGTGTTCCTCGCCGAGCGCCGCGCGCACGACCCCGTTGATGACGGCGCCCATGGTGCCGTCCGGGTCCGAGACGGCCGTGGTCGCGTCGGTGACGAAGTCGCGGATGGCCTCGGGGCTCGAATCGGCCGTGAAGCGGCCCTTGACGGCGAGGCTGAAGACCGCGGCCACGAGCATTCCCGAGTCGCGCCACGCGACGTCGCCGAGCGCGTCACTGAGCTGGTCGGCCCGGTTGAAATCACCGGTGTAGATGGCCTGCAACACTTCCCGGTAGGCGGCTCGGCTCATGCGTGTCCTCATTCCATGCGGTGGCGACCCTGGAGATCGTCCCCGTCATCGGGCGGATCGGCGGTGGCGGCCCAGGACGTCGCGGCCGAGTCGAAGCCGCGTACGACCACACGTGTTATGCGGGGCTTCTTCGCCTGAACGTTCACCGGTTCGCCTCGCGCGACCTGAGATGGCGAGACAACCTCGAGCTCCGTCACTCGGGCGGGGTCGGGGTATCCCCCACCGTAACATTTCCGCCCCTTCGAGTGGCATCCAATGACACAGTGGACACTCTGTTTCGGCGCCGCCCGTTGGCCGACCCGGTGGCGCGCGATGATCCGTCTGTTGTGGATACCTCAGGGATTCGCTTGGTTGGGCAAATTGCGAAAACACGCCTAATTCGAACATTTGCCCAACCAAGCGAGACGTTTAACCAACCAAGCGGAGCAGACGGAGGGGTCGTCGTTCGGGCACCGTGACGGTGAACGGGTACCAGTTCTGGGCGATCTCGTTGAGCGGTTCCTCCAGAGGCGGGTGGGCACCTCTGAACCGCTAGGAGTCGACGTTGACGCAGGCTGTAGTCGTCGAGGAAGCAGGACGTCGCGGAGTGTCGGTACGATGGGACGTCATGAGTGATCCGCAACGTCCATCCGATCACGGCTACCCTGACGGGCCCGGTTGGCCGCAGCACAACCCGCCGACCGATGCCCCGTTCGAGCCGGTTGAGTACGTGCTGGAGGAGAACCAGGGCTATCCGGACGCGCCGCCGGCCGCCCATCACATGCCGCAGCACCCACAACAGACGCCGCAGGGCCCGTACCCGCGGCAGGCTCCGCATGCCCCCTACCCGCAACAGCCGCCCCCGCACCACGGACCGCAGCCCGGTGGCCCGCCACAGTGGATGCCTCAGCCGCCTCCGCAGCGATCGAAGGCGGGCCCGATCATCGCCATCGCGCTGGCGGTGGTGCTCGTCCTCGGTCTCGGCGCGTGGGGTGTCATCGAGCTCTCCAGCCCGGACGGCACCGGCGATGATTCGGACAAGACCGCGTCGGGCGAGCCGCGCGCCGAGACCCGCGACGGCGGGATTCTCGTCGGGAAGGGCGATACGAAGGTCGAGATCTTCCTGGACTTCGGCTGCCCGCCGTGCCAGGACTTCGAGTCGCAGTTCGGCGACCGCATCGCCAGCGCGACGGAGGCCAACGCCGTCGAGGTGGTCTATCACCCCCTCGGCGTGCTCGACCAGCGCAACGAGGAGTATTCGTCGCGGGCTGCTGCGGCGGCGATCTGCGCGGCCGACGAGTACGCGTTCCAGTCCTACGCCGGAGCCCTCTTCGACCAGCAGCCCGCCGAGGGGTCGGCTCTGGAGAACGCGACCCTGATCGAGATCGGGACGAACCTGGGGCTCTCCAACTCTTTCGACAACTGCGTCAACGATGACACCTACGTCGATTGGGTTAAGTCGCGGACGAAGGAGAAACTCGACGGCGGGGTCGTCGGGGTTCCCCTGGTGCGCGTCAACGGGGAGGACCTCACGAATCCCACCGACTTCGAAGAGACGTTGCGGGAGCTCGGGTACTGATCTAAGTCTCTGAATCCATGGATGGGGGTGGCCCGACGGGCCGCCCCCATCGTCATGTGGTGGTGACCGTCACTCGATACACGATAATACTTCGATATGTAGTAGATGTACTATCGATTTCTCTAGTTCTTGTATGGAAAGGGCAAGGTCTATGACGGAACCGGATGCCGTCGGTCAGCCCCCGGCCGGTGACACCGCCCTGGCGATCGACGTCCGCGACTTGCGCATGCGATACGGCAGCAACGACGTCCTGAACGGCGTGACCTTCAACGCCAAACCCGGCGAGGTCATCGCACTGCTCGGGCCCAACGGCGCGGGCAAAACCACCACGATCGAAATCCTCGAAGGCTTCCGGATGCGTTCCGACGGACACGTTCGCGTCCTCGACACCGACCCCGCGCACGGCCGTGAGGCGTGGCGCGCCCGGTTCGGGATCGTCCTGCAGTCGTGGCGCGACCACGGGCGCTGGAAGGTTCGCGAGCTGCTCAACCACCTCGGTTCGCTGTACGCCCCATACGGCGGCGAAGGGATCGAGCGGCCGTGGAACACCGATGAACTCATCGAGGTCGTCGGCCTCACGGAGCACATCGACAAGCGAGTCAACAGCCTGTCCGGCGGGCAGCGTCGTCGACTCGACGTCGCGATCGGCATCGTCGGCCGTCCGGAACTGTTGTTCCTCGACGAGCCCACCGTCGGCTTCGACCCGCACGCCAGGCGCGAGTTCCACGATCTGGTGCATCGCCTGTCGGACATGGATTCCACCACGATCCTGCTGACGACGCACGACCTGGACGAGGCCGAGAAGCTCGCGGACCGGATCCTCATCCTGGCGGGTGGACGCATCATCGCGGACGGTTCCGCCGAAGAACTCTCCCGACGAATGTCCACTGAGGCTGAAGTCCGGTGGACCGTCAACGGGAAACGCCTCATTCATTCGACCCTGGAACCCACCACATACGTGCGCGAACTCTTCGCGCAGCACGGAGCGGACTTGGAGGACCTGGAGGTTCGCCGAGCCACCTTGGAAGAGACGTACATGAACATGGTTCAGCAGTTCGAGGCCGGCAAAGTCGAATCGGCCGTTCGCGCGTTCGAGGAGGTAACCCGATGAATCTCGATTGGACTCCGATTCGGGCCGGGATCAACCGGGGCGGCATCCTCGTCAAGCAGAGCCTGACGAGCCCGTCGGAGATGTTCGGTTCGCTGTTCCCGTCGCTGATCGCGATGGTCGTCATGATCTTCCTGCGCGACACCGATGTCGCCGGGGCCGGCCCGGTCTCGCTCGGGTCGATGATGTTGCCGAGTCTCCTCGGCATGAACATCGCCTTCTCCGGCCTCATGGGCATGCTCAGCGTCCTCGTCATGGAGCGTACCGACGGAACCCTGTTGCGCGCCAAGGCGATCCCGGGTGGAATGACGGCGTACCTGCTCGGCGTGACCCTGTCGACGTCGGCGTGGGCGTTCGTGTCGACCGTGATCGTCATGGTCCCCGGCCTGTTGATCTTCGACAACGTCGCCTTGGCGTCGGTCGGTTCCTGGGTGACGCTGCTGCTCGTCGTCATCGTCGGTCTACTCGCGACGATGCCGCTCGGTGCCGTCCTCGGTGCCACGATCTCCAACCCGCGCAACATGGGTCTGGCGATGCTGCCGATGATGGGCCTGATCGCCATCTCCGGCATCTTCTACCCGATCGCGGCGCTTCCCGGTTGGCTGCAATGGATCGGGCAGGTCTTCCCGATCTACTGGCTTGGGCTCGGCATGCGATCGGCGATGCTGCCCGACGCGATGTCCGCTGTGGAGGTCGCGGGATCGTGGCGGTCGGCCGAAACCTTCCTGGTCCTCGGGGTCTGGGCGATACTCGGTCTCGGATTGGCGCCGGTCATGCTGCGCCGTATGGCACGGCGTGAGTCCGGATCGTCCGTGGCCGCCCGCCGGGCGAAAATGATGGAGAACATGCCGTAGGTCGTGTTCGAGAATCCCGTCCCGGATCTCGAGCAGACCAACGCGTCGACCATCCCCTGTGTTTCGTCGAAAGGACTGTGACCGTTGAGTTCGGAGGTCATCTACAACCGGATCGCGATGCTGCGGGTCGAACGTGGGATCACGCGCCGACAACTGGCCGAAGCGCTGAGCGTGCACTACCAGACGATCGGATACCTGGAGCGGGGCGAGTACAGCCCGAGTCTGTATCTCGCCCTGCGGATCGCGGAGTTCTTCGAGGTCGAGGTGGAGGTCGTCTTCGCCACCGCGCCGTTCCCGCGCATCGGAAGTTAGAAGTCGACCCGTCGGCAGATCGACCGTGACGGCGTCAGGACGCCGTCGGCCGCGTCGCCGAACCGCCCGCGTGCCACCCGGTACGCGGGCGTCTCTGTCGTCTGGGGTGACGACCCACGCGGTTGATAGTGAGCACGCGGACCACGCCGGGTCGCGATGCTCGGCGTAGCTGCTGATGTCCACAATCCTCTCGGTGGGGACCACGATGATCGTGTCGCCCATCGCCCATCGCCCATCGTGCCCAGTCGGCGTGATCCTCGCCTCACCCGAACCGGGACGACGCGGCGCCCGCGAACGACCCGGTCGGCCAGATGAACGACCGACCCGAGCCACCCGTGACGGTGGCCTCAGGCCCTCGCTAAATTGCTGGCGTGGGCGCCGGTCGGTCGTCAGACTGCGGTCATGACGGAAATCGACATCAGACCTCTCAACCCGCTGGACAGCGAGATGGTCGATCAGTGGCTCGACTGCTTCGACGCCTCGATCACCGCTTCCCTGCCCGGGTTCCCGCTGTTCTCTCGTGCGTCCCGGGTGGTTCAACTGACACGTAAGTCGTCGAGCATGAAGCAGGTACACCTGGTCGCGATGATCGACGACAAGGTCGTCGGCTCCACCGAGGTCTCCATGCCGTTGCTGGACAACCTGCACATGGCCGAGTTCGAGTTGGAAGTGCATCCCGACCATCGCCGCCGAGGCGTCGGCACGGCGCTCTATCGCGAAGTGGAACGGGTCGCTCGCGAGAACGACCGCCGGAGCCTGCACATCTACGTCGCGGGGCCGTTGCCGGGCGGGGGCGGGCAGCCGCGTCAGGAGTTCGCGAAGGCGATCGCGGAGTCCGCCGGCTTCGTCGACAGCCTGACGGAGGTGCGGCGCGTCAGCGATCACGAGGCCGTCAGCCCGTTCGACCTCGACGAACTGCTCGCCGACGCCTGGTCGAAGGCCGAGGGCTATGAGTTGCGGCAGTGGATCAACCGGACTCCGGAGGACCTCGTCGACGGCATCGCCTACCTCGACGGGCGGCTGCTTGAGGACGCCCCGACCGGCACTTTGGACATCGAACCGCAACGCGTCGACGCCGACCGCGTCAACGAGCGCGAGCGCAACAACCTCGTCAGGGGCCAGTTGCGCCTCAATACGGCGGTCGTGCACAGCGAGAGCGGACGCGTCGCCGGTTGGACCGATATCGCGGTCAACTCGACTGAGGAGTACGACGCCTGGCAGGGCATCACGATCGTCGGTCCGGATGACCGTGGCCACCGCATCGGGACGATCCTGAAGATCGAGAACCATCGACAGTTGCTCCGCTATCGGCCCCAGGTGCGGCACGTCCACACGTGGAACGCTGCGGTCAACGATCACATGATCTCGATCAACGAGGCGATCGGCTATCGCGCCGTCGACGCCTGGACCGCCTACGAGAAGAAGCTCGACGCATAGGGGGTGCGTGGGAACCTCGTTTCCTGCTGCGACGGAAGAGAATCCCCACACCGCCTCGACCGCGACGACGATGACGCCGGTGCCGACCATGTCGGTGCCGGCTTTCTCATGTCCGCGTCGGACGGCGACGTCGATCGATCCGGCAGGAGACGTCGGTCGCGGACGGTGTCGACATCGGATCATCGCGGAGTGCTCGGCGCCATGTGTCCAAGATCGATCTCATCACGTGGCCGAGGGCACTCCATGTCGTCGAATGATGTACGGCGAACCCCTCGACTCGTGGATCAAGATCCCGGTCGAATGAGCGTGAACCGGGCGGCGGACTCGCCGTCGCCCGGCATCCGTTGGGTCCCCTGAACTGCGATGAGTGCTCTCCGGCAACGCAACTCGTACACCAACGGTTCCCGATGAGGGCCGGGTGGTCTGAAGTCTCCCTGTCCGGGCTTCGAGCCGGGTGGCCGGGGACTTTCGGCTTGGTGGGGCGGGTTACGTGGCCGCAGGGTGGGGCACTGACAGGAGGGGAGACCACCAAGCCGCAGAGGACGACTTCTGCTGGGTCGGTGGGGTGGTGTGTCGTTCGGGTTGGTCGGTGGTCGAGTTTCCCGGCTTGGTGGGTCTTTCTTCCTGTTNGTGNNTCGNCTTGCGGTTTCGTACGTCGCCCCACCAAGCCGTAGAGGGNTCGTGTCGTCGGTAGAGGTGCCCTTGTCCGGGTGGTCTGAAG
>NZ_CBCRZX010000042.1:0-38636 GCF_965137155.1 Stackebrandtia soli | reverse complement strand
CCGCAGGTTGCAGGTTCGAGTCCTGTCACTCCTGCCAGACGAAGGCCCTTGATCGGTGAAACCACTGATCAAGGGCCTTTCGCTTGCGTCACCATGAGAACACGTTTCGTGCGGGCGACCCTCCATTACACATTTATTACACATGGCACCCGTCGCCGCGACCGCTGCGAGCGCCTCGGATCGCTTGGCGTCCAATATCTGGGAAACTTCGTCGAGGCGGTCGTGCCACAGGTGACCGTAGACGTCGAGGGTGATCGACGGCTTGGCGTGGCCCAGCATTCGCTGTACAACGTAGACGTCAGCGCCCGCCGCGATCGCCAGTGACGCGGCCGTATGCCGCAGTTTGTGCGGAGTGATCCCGCGTCCAGCGAGCCCGGCCGCGTCGACCGCCCGATTGAACTCACGGTTGCGCCAGTTCGTGACACGTATCGGTTTGCCGCTGTCGGTCGTGAATAGATACTCGTCCGGGTCGCGGCCGGTCACCAGTTTCTCCAGTTCCCTGACGAGAAACCCGGCGATGGGGACCGCTCGCGAGGTGCCGTTCTTCGGAGGTCCTTCGTGGTATCCCCCGGCGTCGATGAACGTTGCGGTGACGAACAGGCGCCGCGAGGTGAGGTTCACCGAACGCACATGCAATGCGGCTGCTTCACCGATACGGATTCCGGTGTACGCCAAGGTGAGGATGAGCGCACGGTTGATTCGTGCCGCGGCGGTCGAGTGGCCGCGTTTGGTGATGAGAGCACTTCCCGCGACGGCGAGCCGTTCGATCTGTTGGTGTGTCAGGTACACGTGATCGGTCGGCACGATGCGGGGTAGGGAGACCATGCCTTTGACCGGGTTCTGCGTGATCAGCTTCGACTTGATCGCCCAGTCGAGGACCATCACCATGACGGTGTGGATGGAATGGATCTGGGACGCTCCCAACCCCGTCGTGTCCTTGGGTTTCGCGTTCGCGTCGCGCTCAAGCGACGTGATCCAACTGGCGTACCGTTCGAAGTCGATTGCGCTGACGGCAACGTTGCCCCACCGGGGTAGGCAATGCCCGTCCAACAACCGCCGGTATGTGCGGCGGGTCGACGGTTTCGTGTCCCGGTGGTTTATCAACCACGACTCGCACACGTCCTTGAAAGGGGTCTTGCCCGCCTTGGGGTCGCGGTACGTCCCGGCATGGAGAGTGGATTCGATCTCCGACGCTTTGGCCTCGGCGTCGACCTTTTTAGCGAAAGCGGCTGTCTTGGGTTTGTTGTTGTCGTCGTACCACCGGACCTGCCATCGCTTGGGGGGCATGCGCTTGGCCTTCTTGGCGTTCTTGACTGAGTCTTTGTAGTCGTCATTGGCGGCGCGGTCGTAGATCCACACTCGGGCCATTGATCGGCTCCTATTCGGGGGTTGGGGTTGATTCCTTGGTGAGGTGGGCGCGGGTGCGTCCGGTGTGGTCGCGGTCGATCTCAAGGCGCCAGGAGCCGGCGAGCCGGGAGGACAGGAACCGGGCGATCTCGTCGACAATGTCGGCGGCCTCGTGGGGGCGGCTGGCGCGGATGTAGCGGCGCAGCCGTTCGGGCCATTCGGGGTCGGCGCGGGGGTCACCTTCCTCGTCGGGTGCGAATAGCGGGTGCTCACCGCTGTTCCACCGCCATGCCGTCCGCCACGGGACGGACGGTCCGCCGGTGATGTCGACGGGGTCGCCGTCGTCGTGGGGCGGGAGCAGGAGAGCGGCGGGGCTGAGGTCGAATATCTGGGCGAGGGCGACGAGGTCACCAACGTCGACGCGTCGGGTGCCCTTCTCGATGCGGGACAGGCCAAGCGGCGGGATCGGTCGTCCCATCGTTTCGAGCCGGTCGGACAGCGCCTGGTAGCTCAGGCCGCGCGCCTTACGGAGGCGTTCGATGTTCGCGCGGACGTGATCCGCAGTCGGGTCTGTCGGGTTCTCTGTCACCCGCCGAACATTACATCATTTTGATAGTAAGTCAAATCATCTTGACTGTATTCTCGCTCGGATTGATCATTGATCTCGACAGATATCGATGGAAGGCGAAAGCAATGGAGCGAATGGGAACACCGGCCGAGGTCGCCGAGACCCTGAAGGTGTCAACGAAGACGCTGGCGCAGTGGCGTTGGCAGGGACGCGGCCCGGCGTGGTCGAAGATCGGTAGTACGGTGCGGTACGCCTGGACCGACGTCGAGGCGTACCGCACAGCGAATCGTGTCCAGCCGCGGGCTTAGGTCATTGCCCGACGAGGACGGCGACGGCGACCGCTGCGACCGCAGCGAGGAACAAGAGCTTGCCGACCATGTCGCGGGCGGTGACCCGGACGGTCGGCGACAACCGCCATGCCGCCATGAGAAGGAACGTCAAAGCAAGTACAGCGAGGCCTGCTTCGTCTGGTGTGTCAAACACGGGTGACTCTCCCGGTTCGGGTTAGGGCGGCTCGGATCGTCTCGGTGAGAAGCACTGTTTCGGCAGGGGTGAGAACGGGGACCCAGCGGGGTAGGAGTTCGAGAACGCCGCTTTCGCGGTCGTAGACGCCGAGGACGGTGGTGGTGATCGGACGGTCGAGGTGGATTTCGACGCGGCCGGGGACGCCGCGGTAGGCGACAAGGTGAACGAACCTTGCCGATAGCCGGCGGTGGAGGGTCGCGTTCAGGGGGATGTTGTCGAGACGGACCACGGTGGGCCTTTCAGTGTCGGGTGTGTTCATGGAGGGTGGGGGCGCGTCCGAGGTTGCGGCCGTCGCCGGTGGTTAGGGATGGTGTCCCGGTCGGGGGGATCAAGACGCGAATGTCGGACACGTCGGGTGCGCCGTTGCGTGTCCACATGCGGTAGAGGGATCGAATGCGGGCGGGCATGGATCGACCGCCGGTGTAGTGGATTCGCGCGCCGGGAGCTTGGGTGATCAGGGTGATCCGGGTCCAGTGGTTCCGGTGGTAATGCCCGTGAAGCGTGACGCCGCGGTCGTCGATCACGGTGGGGGTGAGTCCAGGGAGTGTGAACTGAAGGATGATTCGAAACGCGGGGTTGTCGATGATGGCGGTGGTGAGGTCACCGTCGACGCGGCCACCTTTTGTCCATCGTGTCCCTGGTGGCGGGGGCGTGGGGTCACGGCCGTGGTGGGCGTCGAGGTCGATGGTGGCGCGGAGGCGGTCGCCCGCGGTGGTGGCGCGAAGTATCGCGGTCTCCAATGGACCGGTCACGCGGGCGGTGAGGGTTCCCGTCGGGTTGAGGCCGTTGAACCACCACGGCGGCACCAGTGTTGGGCGGTGAGTGCCGGTGATGATCCGGTCGACGGGTGCGGTGTCGACGGCGACACGAACGCTGTCGAGGCCGGCGTTGTCGAGGGCAGAACGGGCGCGGTCGGCGCGGGTTCCATCGGCGACGACAGTGACCGCGGCGGCGCCGAGACGGTGCGCGACGAGGGCAGCGGTTGCGGTTCCTGTGACGGCGGCGGTCTGGCCGGGGTGCAGGTCGGCGGCGTCGACGAGATCGACTGTCGCGGCGGTGACGGTCGCCGCGACGCCAGGGAGCGCCGCCAGGGCGCCGATGATCCACCCCGGATACCGGCCGTCCAGTGGAGACAACACGTGTCCTTTCAATGGCGGGTGGGGCCGGTCAGCATTGGGGGGAACTGAACGGCCCCACCCGGTGGGGGCAGTGAGGTCTAAGCCGCGCGGACGACGGGGACGCGTGCGATTCCGACCGCCCGATACGCAACCTGCGGCAGGACGACGGCCCGCGGCGTGGGGCGGCGACGGAACCAGCGGCGCCGTTTCGGCGCGGCCCGCCACTCGATCACGATCGCTTCGCTTGCGCGGGTCTCGGCGGCGTCGACGATCACTCGTGCGGCCCGATACTCGGCGCAGCCGCGTCGTTCGGGTGGGGTCCAGACCGCGGACGGCCACCGGTGCCCGCATTCACGGCACTGGGTAAGGCCGAGGGGGTGTGTGGAGATCGGGTCCGGGCGGTGTCGGTCGACGGCCGCTCGGGCGCGCACGACGGCAGCGCCAGTTACGATTTGCACTGAGAATCCTTTCTCCAGCCAACGGCGTAGTTTGCAGACCGAGCCGTTGGCTGTTTTGTGTCTACTGTGTTAGATGGTGGTGGTCGGGGGCCGGAGACCGCCGAGGGCGGTCAGGACGTCGGCCCATGAGCGGGGGCCGGTGCCGTGATGGAGGACGAGCCGCCACCGGTTGGCGGCGACGGTCGGGCCGAGTTCGTCGGCGAGGATCGGTGCGGTGATGTCGTTCGCGGTGGTGATCGCGGCGGCGGGTGTGGGGGCGTCGACGGTTACACAGACGTCGCCGCTTCCGGGGATGACGTGGCGGCGGGCGAACGCAAGCACGACACTGGGGACGGCGTCGATACGGGATACGACCCGGTCGAGGCGGCATCCCAGGTCGTCACCGCCGCGATCGGTCTCGAACTGGACGACCACCGTCATGAACGCGGACCGGGGCGCGGTGACGGGGCCCATCAGCACGCCCCGAGGTCGTCGACGATCGACGTCGGTGCCGCCGCGAACGGCACCGCCAAGGCCGCCATCGCGGTGGCGGCGTACCTCGCTAGGGCGGTCTCGATCACGAACGGTCCTGGCTCGTCGAGGTGTTCGATGAGCGCGTCGAGCGTTCGCACCGCATCGGGCGTCAGGGCCGCGGTCGGTTCGGCTTCGACGTCGAACCCGACGACGGTCACCGCCTCCGTTCCACCGAGTACGGCCGTGAACACCATGTCGATGACGGGTTGGAGTACGTCGAGAGCGGCGGGCGGTTCCGGGGCGCGGATTGTTGCCGAGACGGTCACCCGCCCCGTCGCGGGCAGTCCGCACACCGACAGGTCGGCGACTCCCATGGGGACATGTTCCTGAAAAGCGGTCAGGAGCGCGGTGCACCGGTCGTCGTTGACGGCAACCGACCGGTCAACCTGGTAGTGCATGTCGACAAAGAATCGCATGTGGACCTCGTTTCATGGGTCGTGAAGGGAGGGTGGGGCCGCGTGTTTCCTGCCAGAGCGGCCCCACCCAGTGGAGAGGGAAAAGGTCTAAGCGCCCGACGGGCGGAACTCCCACACGACCGGCGGACGGCCGGGCGGTGTCCGGGTGTCGGCGCGGCGTGCGGCGCTCACCGCCGCCACCACGAGCGCGTCCCGCCAATCGGTTCCATCGGGGCGCTGGTAGGCGGCGTTCCACGCGGCTTCCGGTACGCCGGCGCCGGTGCCGGTGATCGTGCAGACGAGGACCCGACGCGGGTGGCCGTTGGCGGGGGCGTAGACGCGGATCGTGTCGGCCGACGTCGCCGACCGGCACACGGCATAGACCCCGTCCGAGAAGGACACTTCGATGATCATCGGGTTGCCATCCACCGTCAGGACGTTCACGCGGTCGGGGTCGTCTCGCCGGGTTGTCATGGTCGCGCCCACGACGCGGCACGAAGAATGTCGTCCGCTTCGCGCCGCGCCGTGCATCCGATGCGGCGCCACGCTTCCCCACAACGGCCACACGTGCCGAACATCCGACCGACGCGACCATGCACGGTCACAGCGGTTTGAGCTTGCCGGATGCGTTGATCCACCAGTACGGTCATGATGAGCCTCCAAGCTCGAAACACAGCCGGCAGCGTCGGCGTCCAAACTTCCGCTGCCGGCTTTTATTCTTTTATGGACGTTTCAGGCGGGGCGCCGTCTCACTCCTGCGCCAGCACCTCACGTCCAGGCGCCTGCTCGGCGAAATACGCACACGGCCACCTCATCCCGACTCCGAAACGTTCCGTGCACGTCTTGCACAGTTCGACCGGTTCGGGAAAACGCGAGCTGGACTCATACGGCGCGTGGCCTACCTCGACGGGCACAACCGCGGCATGTGCGGTGTTTTCGTCGTCTATACGGCTGGACATCGTCACCTCGCCTGTGATTCACATGACTTGCGATAGATCACATCCTTGCACACACGTCACAGAAACGCAATGTGCGTTCTAGCGTTGGGCGTGCCGCAAGTCGTCCTCAACGCACGGTGGGGCAGAATGAGCACATGACAGCACGTAAGAGTCCTACGGTTCGCAAGCGCCGGTTGATTCGTGCTTTGCGGCAGTTCCGCATGGACGCGAACATCACGCTTGAAGTTGCGGCGGCGCATCTCGCTATCAACTACGCGTCCTTGTCTCGGATCGAGACGGGTGTTGCAGCCGTTAGAGTGCCGTACGTTGAAAGCCTGCTGAGGTTTTACAACGTTCCGGAGGAACAACACGCTGAGTTGGTGCAGCTTGCGCGAGACGCGAAGCAACGGGGGTGGTGGCAGCCCTATAAGGACATCCTGTCGTCCGAGTATGCCGACTTCATCGGCTTCGAAACTGAAGCCAGTGAGACACGAACGTACGAGTTGGACACCGTTCCTGGAATCCTTGAGACGGAGGACTACGCGAGAGCTCTCATCTCGGCGCAACTCCCAGGTGCGGCCCCGGAAGACATCGAAAAACGGGTGAAACTACGCGCGAGCCGTCAGGACCGGCTCAGGGAAGACCCGAAACTCCGTGTTTGGGCGATTCTTGGGGAAGCTGCGCTTAGATATCAGGTCGGAGGGAAGAAAGTTCTTCGTGAGCAGCTTGACTACCTCCTGGAACTTCAACGTCAACCCAACATCACGATCCAAGTTCTTCCGTTCTCGGCTGGCGCCCATCCCGGCATGGCCGGACCGTTCGTCATCCTCGCGTTCGACAAGGATCCTGACATCGTCTACCTCGAAGGACTCACAAGCGCCCTTTATCTCGAAGATTCGGGGGAGTTGGAGCGCTATAGGATGGTGTTTGAGCGTCTTCTTGCCGAAGCCTTGAGTCCTGCGGCATCAGACCAGCTCATTCGAGAGGCATCAAAAGAGTTATGCCGCTCAAATCACGGAAGGAGGCGCGGGATGGACGCGCGAGTTGACGACCTGGCCCGTGCCCGGTGGCGCAAGGGAAGTCGAACACAAGCTAACGGCAACTGCGTCGAGGTCGCGCTGGTCGGTTCCGTCTATGTGCGGGACTCCAAGCTCAGTACGGTCGGAGCGTTCCCCACGCTTGCGATCTCCAGCACTGAGTGGAACGAGTTTCTCTCGGCGATCGCAACCGACGACAATCTGACGCGTTAGGCAGCGCCACTTTCGTTGTGGAGTAAGCAATCCCCTCCTTCTGAAGTGGCTATTCCAACGTTGCCCCCATCTACCTCTCGGCCCCTGCCCCTCGGCGGGGGCCGGTTTCGTCTCGTGGCAGTAGGTAAGGGGCATGGAGGGTCACCACTGCCTCTCATCGATCATGCTTCGGACACGGCATCAGCGTTGTTGCACCCCTGCTTTCCTTGCTCGACAACGGTTCGGGCTCCATACTTGCGGAGAGTGACGCAGTCGCGCGTCTCACTGTCGTTGGAGGTGGCCATGCCCTGTCAGGAACAGCCCTCGATCGCACCACTCGCCCGCACACCGATCATGTGGCGAAAGTCCAGCCGAAGCGGGAACGGCGACAACTGCGTCGAAGTCGGTTGCATTCACGACGCCCCATGGCGCAAGTCCAGCCGAAGCAACGGCAACGGCGGTTCCTCGTGCGTTGAAGTTGCACCGATCAGCGCTCTGATCGCCGTGCGTGACTCGAAACTCGACACCTCTGGCGACTTCCCGTTCCTCGCCGTTGAGGGCGGTGACTGGGCGGGCCTCGTCGCCGCGATCCGCTCGGGTGAGTTCGACGGCTAGCCCTTCAACGAAGCTACGAATGCGCGGCGGTTCCCGGGGCGGGGACCGCCGCGCTTACCTATGCGGTGGTGAGGGTTGCGGCGCGGAATGTTGCCCAGCCGCCGACGATGTTGCGGACTTGGCGGTCGGTGATGCCGAGGGCGGCGGCTGCGGCGGCCTGGGTGATGGCGGGTTCGCGGGTGATGAGGGCGGCGAGTTCGGCGCGGCGGGCGTCGGGGGCTTTGCCGGGCCGCTGCGGCGGGGACGCCTGCGGTGCCGCGACGACGGGAACGGGGACGGGCGCCAGTTCGACGATGGAGGCAACAGGTGCGGCGGGTGTCGGCGCGGGGTCGGCAACGGGGGCGGGTGTGATGGTGGTGAGGTGGTGGCCGCGCCATAGGACGATGGGGGCGACGGCGGATACGGGGATGACGAGCCACCATGCGGGCACGACCATTCCGGCGGTGAGCAGGTGGGCGAGGACCTGGCAGACGATCATGAGGACGATGGCCGCGCCGATGTCGCGGCGGGCGTGGGCGCGAAACGCGCTGACGGCGTACAGGTCGAGCATGACGGGGAACAGCCAGGCGAGGACGGGATTGAAGCCGACCGCGACGGCGAGGGCGTGTTCGGCGTGGGCGGTGAGGATCATGGCCGCGCCCAATGAGATGAGGCGGGTGGCGCGAACGGAAGTGGGCACGCTGTTAGCGTTCGTAGTACGCATTGCGGGACTCCTGAGGTCTCGTCTGCGAGGCCCCGTTTCGGTGTTGGCGCACCGGGCGGGGCCGCTCTATTTCGGTTGTGCTGGCGACAATAGCGAGGTCGTCTCGTCGGCAACGCACCGAGCCCGACTGTCTCTTGTGTCTTCTTTGTGGAACGGCGAAACCGGCCCGCCCCGCACCCCAATGAAGGGAAACGGAACGGGCCGGTGTGATCAGGTATCGGTCTTCGGTGCGGGCGGGGTGTAGGTGGGGGGTCGTTTGGTGCCGAGGAGGTATCCGGCGGCGGGCCAGCGGCGTTCGAGGGCGCGGGCGGCGGCGTAGTAGACGGCGGCGGCAACTGCCGTCCCGCCGGTGGTGAGTGCGGTGGTGGTGGCGGTGTTGAGGTCGACGCCGTGGGCGGTGAGCCATGCGGCGACGGAGCCGACGGCGACGGGCACCCAGGTGCGGATGAGGGATACAAGGTAGTCAGACAAAGGCGATCGTCCTTTTAGTCGGTGGGGTTGCGGAGGGTTTCGGCGAGAGCGTCGAGGTCGGCGCGGATCGCGGAGACGGTCTCGGCGAGGGCGGCGAGGGCCGGGAGAACCTGGCCGTGGACGGCGTCCTTCGCGCTGCGGGCGTGCCCGTAGCCGGACGCCAGAGCCGTTCGGACGCTGATCGTCTCGTCGAGTTCGGGGTGGTTCTCGCGGACCCATTCGGGGAGGGTCACGCGGTCGGACAGGTCCATGTCGAGTCCTAGGGGGTCGTAGTCGGTGATGTCGGTGGTGAGGTGGTCGGTGCGGATCGACACGTGAACGTGGTGGTCGTTCGACGGGCGCGACGATCGGAACCGGTCGGAGTGGTTGTAGTGGCGGCCGTTGGTGTTGAGGTATTTCAGCCAGGGGAGGCGTCCGGCGCGGGCGTCGCGGAGGATCGCCGCACCGAGGCCGCGAGAGTTCGCAAGATCGATGGCGGTCACGACGTAGCCGGACAGTCGTTTGGGCCAGGCCGTGTAAGAGAACGGCGTGTGGTCTTCGGGGAAGGAGGCCGTCAGGTGTGCGGTGTTGCCGAGGGTGCCGAGGACGGCGATACCGTGCCGCTGCGCGTACTTCTCAAGGTCGGCGATGGGGCCGGCTTTCTTCCATGGCCGTCCGGCTCGCACCCACGCGCGATAGGCAGATGTGGCCATAGTGGAACCTCCTAAGGTAGTGGGGTGTAGAGGATGGCGCGGTGGGCGATGTCGAGTCCGCCGGTGGCGGGGTCGCGGACCATGTGCTGCAACTGGACCCAATAGACGGCGCCGGGTTCGAGGCCGGAGAGGAACACCCATCCGCTGGCCGAGGTGTTCATGGGGGCGGCGTCGACCCAGTAGGCGGCGATGCCGCCGGTGGTGGTGGAGGGCGCGTGGATCACGGGGCCGGTCGGGTTGCCGTGGCGGACTTCGACGGAGAGGTACACGCCGCCGCCGTCGCTGTCTTCGTCGACCATGGCCCAGATGTCGATACGGGCGCGGCCGGATGTGGGCGCCGTGATCGTCATCGACACGTCGGGCGTGCCGGGCGACCAGGTGGTGTTGGTGATGTTCTCCAGGTCGGTGGGGTCGGCGACGTACACGCTCGGCGGGTGGTCGACGGCGCGGATCGGTTGCCCCGCCAACAGATCGGGCATGGGGGGTGTCCTTTCTTTATCGGGCGCGGATGGCGGGTGCGGCGAGTCGCACCGCGGTACCGGCGGGGTGGGCGATGGCGCCGGTGTGTCGGGTGAGCGTGAACCGTTGTGTCGGGCCGGTTCCGTCGACGGCGGTGACGGTGGCGGTGTCGCCGTCGCCGATCGCGACATCGAACGGGACGGCGTCGGTCGACCACGGTGGACCGGTGGTGGTGTCGACGTCGAGGGTCGTGGCGGTGGCGTCGATGGCGTGGGCGGTGGCACATCCGGCGGTGTCGTACCGGTCGGCGGCGTCGCGAACGGCCACCCTCCACGGCCCGCCGGGTACGCCAGTGATGACGGCGTCCCAATGGGACGGGGTGAGGGTTTCGGTGTATCCGGTGACGATGAGCGATGTTGGGGGGAGGCCGGGGAGGCCGGGGAGCCCGGCGAGGGTGACGCGGTCGCCGAGGCGAAGTGCGCACCATGCGGCGATGAGGTCGCCGCGGGCGGCGAGGTCGACGGGGACGACGGGGTATCGGGGGCCGGGTGCGGTACCGAGGTGGAGCCGCCACCCCGCAATATCGGGTAGTTGCTCATCCCACGCGACGGACACGGTGACCTGTTCGTCGTAGCGTCCGACCTCGGCGATACCGGACGGCCCGTCGTCTGCGACGGCACGCGCGGCACCACCGTTCGTGCGGTTCACGGTGATGTCGTTGCGGATCGTCTGGTCGTCGACGACGGGCCGGATCGCGGGAGTGATCGCGTCGCGGTCGGCGTCGAGGTCGAGGGCGGCGGGTTGGTTGTAGAGGGATGCGCGGGTGCGGTAGACGAGACCGCCCGTTGAGGGGTGTTCGGTGAGAATGCCGCCGTCGGCCGCGGCGGCGTCGGTGAGGATCGCCAACACGGGTGCGGGGGTGTCGGGGCCGAGTGGTGCGGAGCCGGTGGCGTCGCCGATGAGGTCGACGGGCACGTTGGTTTCGGCGGCGACGCGAAGGATACGCGCACCCGTGTTCTCACCGGGGTGTCCGGCGAGGCGGGCGGCGACGGCCGCGCCGTCGGTGGGGGCCGCGGCGGTGACCGCGAGGTGCCCCATGACGGCCAGGCCACCGGCGGCGCGAGGGCGGGCGGTGATCATCGTCGGGCGTCCGACGCCGGCGAGGGCCGCGTGCGTCGCCGTCCCGACGGTCACACCGTCGACGGTAACGGCGACGGCCAGACCGAGGGGGTCGGTGGCGAGGGTGACGGTCACCCAGTGCGCGGCGCCGTTGGCGACCCGCGACGCGGGCACGGTGAGAAGGGTGGCGGCGATGTCGTCGCGGTCGGCCCCGATTACCGTCACCGCATCGCCGATCGCCAGGGTGTAGGTGACCCAGACGTTGCCGTTGACGCTGACCGTCCATACCGGCCACACCGGGCCGGGTTCGGCGGCGATCACGGCCGAGATCGACCAGACGTCGTCGAAGGCGCCGCCGGGGATCGTGCCGGTGAGTGATCCGGTCGAGGCGCGCCAATCCGGCAACGGCAACGAACCTGGGGCGGTGTCGACCTCGGCGAACGCGACACGGCGACCCGCGGCCGTCCACATCGCCGGAACACCTGTGACGCCCGACGCGGCGCGGACGGTTCCGGGGCCGTCCTCAAGGGGCCAATACGCGACGTACCCGGTCGCGCCGCGCGACATGGCCGACGTTTCACCGGCGCGGCCCTGCCCGAGTCTGCGGATCACACCGGACGCGGTCACCGCGACGTGCGCGGCGCCGTCCCGCCCGGCGGGCCAATAGGGTTCGACGCCGACGACGTCACCGAGAAACCGCGTGAACGGTTCACCGTCGACGACGACGCGGACCCGAGCCCGCGTGCCGAACCGAAGCAGGGCACTGGGACGCGGCGTGTACCGGCCGGTCCCGTTGTCGAGCTCGAACGCGACCTGCGACGGTGCGGGTGCCACGCCGGGTTCACCCCCGGACCCGGCCTGAATCGGGACGGCCGACGTCACGTCATCGGTGACGTCGACCCACACCGCACCGTCCCACACCTCGACCGTCACCCCCGTCGACAAATCCGACACATCCACGTGGCGCCTCCCTTATAGACCGAACGCGGTTTGAACGGAGCCGCCGCCAGTGGTGCGCACGGCGTACCGAAGCCATTCGGTGAGGGCGCGCGGAAGTCCGGTGCCATCGATCGTGATCACGGGCGAGGCGGCGGCGTCGCGAACCGACGGACCGTAGGCACGGGCGGTGTCGGGCGTCGGAACGTCGGCGGCCCACGGGGCGTACGCCGCACGCGCGACCGCCACCGACTGACGCACCACCGGCGTCTCGATCCCCTTGAGTCCCTTGAGCCAGCCCGCGCCGATGTCCTCGCCCAACGACATGAACAGGCGCGACGGTGAGCTGATACCGAAGAACTCGGTTACGGAGTTCCACGCGTCCTCGGCGAACCCGAGCAACAGATCACCGATCTTGCTTCCGAGATTCTTCAATCCCTTAAGGACGCCATTGATCATGTCCTTACCAAGAGACGTGAACTTGCCCGGGAGTCCCTTCAGGAATCCTAGGATCTTTCCCGGTAGCGACTTGAAGAACGCGTAGGCGCGGTCCCAATCGGTGATAAGGGCGATCGCACTGGTCACCGCCGACGTCAGGACACCCCACCCGTCGGCGAACAGACCGAGGAGGGCCATGCACGCGTCGAGTCCGGCGGCGAGGCCGTCGATGAGCCACCCCGCCACCGTCGCGATCGCCTCGACGAGCGGAACGATCGCGCCGACGATGAGTTCTTCTGCGATGAGCGCGGCGACGTTGGCGACGAGGACGGCGACGGGCGCCAGCGCCTCAACCAGGCCCACAATGGATGGAATGAGAGGGAGGACGGCTTGCAGCAGCGCGAGCCCGGCGGTCGCCAGCGATTGCCACGCCGGAACCATGCTCGACAACAGCCCCGGCAACATGTTCAGTAGCGGCGCCATGTCGGCGAATGCCTGCGTCAGCAGCGGTGCCGCCTCAGCCGCGACCTGCGACAGGACACCGCCGACCCCGCCCAATGCGTCCGCAATGGACGACAGGAGCGACGGACTCAACGCCTGATCGAGAGCGACGGCGAGCGGTTCTATCAGCGTTGCGGCGGCTTGCAACCCGACGGCGAGGACGCCGCCGAACAGATCGGCGAGCCGACCGACGACCGGCAGCAGGGGCGCGGCGGCGGTGACGACCGACGCCAGCGCGGACGCGAGCGGTCCGATGTCGATAGCGGCCAGGGCGTCCATGAGGGACCCTGCGAGGACATCGAGGGCGGGGCCGAGCGCACTGGCGATCGACGCAAACGCCGGGGCGAGCACCGATCCGACGCCCTGCGCGAGAGTGAGGATCACCGGCACCAGCGCCGACACGACCGCGTGCGCGGACGCGAACAGGGATGTCAACGTGTCCTGACCTGCGGCACTGTTGAGGAACGTCGAGACGGCGCCGGTGACTTGCTCGATCGTGCCGAGCAGGCCGCCCCCGGCCGACGACGACGCCGACATGACCGCCGAGACGATCCCACCGACGTTGCCGAGCATGCCGCCGAGCGTGGACAGTGCCGCCGACACCGACTCGACGAACGACGCGAGTTGCCCGGTCTGTTCGGCGTGAGCGATGAACGCTCCGAACCGTTCCGCGGCGGCACCGGCAGCGGCACCCGCCGCCGACAGCACCGGCGCGAACGCGGCAATGACGCGACCGATCGCATCGAGAGCGGGAGCCGCGCCGCGCGCCAGACCGGCCAAACCGGCGGAGGTGTGAGACAAGGCCGCGTCGATCCCGGCGAGGAACCCGGTCGACGTCGCACCCGCCGCCACACCGCGCGCAATGGCGTTGAGTCCATCGGCGACCGCCGGAAGCTGCGACCGCAACCGCGGCAACCATGTTCCGGCGAGGCCCGCGAACTCCGAGGCGAGCCCGGCGAACAGGCGCCCTTGGACGGCCCGTTTCAGGCCTTCGAAGGCGGGTGCGGCGGCGCGGACTTCGGTCACGAACGCGCGCGCCGTCGGTGCCAACCGGTTCAACGCCTCGGCGTCACCGGAGAGCGCGTCGGCGACACCGGACATGCCGAGTTTGAGAACCGCGGCGGCGGCGACCGCACCGGCGATCAGTGCCGGAAGTGCCGCCAATGACCCGGCGACCGGAGCGAGGGCGGAAGCGAGCTGCGCGGCACCGGCGACGGCGGAGACGAGCCCAGCCGCGAGGATCGCGGGACCGGCCATCGACGCCGCACCACCGAGCAGCCCGACCGGAAGTCGAATCGACGTCGACGATTCGGCGGTCTTCGCGGCACGTTTCACGTCGCGGACGAGACCGCGGGTGTCGGCCGTCGCGGGGATCGCAACGGTGCGGGCTGCCGACTCGGCCCGGCGAATGCCGCGGATGACGTCGCGCGCGAGCCCGTCGGTGTCGGCCTCCGTCCGCACCCGCAACAGCTCTCTTGCCGCGACACGGTCCAGGAACTTCCGCAACGCCGGGCGGAAGTCGCTCGTGTCGGGAAGGACGCGGATAGATACGCGTCCGGCTTCCTGCCCACCGGGACCGGCCATCGTCACTCACCCCCGGTTCCGCCCCGCGTGGCGGCGATCTCGGCGACCCGCACCACCCGCCGTGACTCGGCCCGTCGCGGCGTTCCAGGGCGCGGCAACGGATCGGGACGGCGAAGACGGCGGCGAGTCGCCGTTTGCGCGGTGACGTAGGTGTTCGCGTGAACGGCGTCAACGACCGCCGCGAGGAGGTAGGCGGAGGTATCCCAACCGTCGTGACCGGCACCGCGGACGGCGACAGCCACCCGCGACGTCGACGGCAGTTCGGCGACGAGGACGAGCAGCCGCCGCAGCGTCAGGCGTCCGGTGAACAGATCACCTAGCGGGAGTTGATACGTGGCTTGGAGGTCCGCCTCGACCGCGTGCGGGTGCGCGACGATGAGCGCGGCGAGGCCGACGATTCCCCCGGCGACACCCCAAGCTCACCGAAGTATGCGGCGACGAGTTCCCCGATGTCGGAGCCGGTGAACGGCGCGTCATCGAACGCGTCCCGATCGGCGGCGGGGAGGGCGGAACGAAGGATGTCCTCGGCTGCCGCCGACAACTCGATTGCCTCCACCCCCGACATCTCGGCGCCGTTGACGCCCTCGGCGAGAGCGGCATACCGGCGAAGTTTCGCGGGTCGAATGTCGGGGCGACCGAACCGCCACGTGCGGCCGTACAACCGGCGCGTCAACACCGTCGCGTTCGGGTCGGTGGTGGCCTCGGCGGCGACCGCGTCAAGTGAATCAGCCACGGGTCATGTCCTTTCTGTTCACCGCAGCACCCGCAGGCGGCGGCGGTGGCGGTGGTGCGGGGGTGCCGAGGTGTGGGGCGAGCCATTCGGCGAGGTGAGCCGCCGACGCATGATCGAGAACCGTGGCCTGCAACGGAAACCCGGTGAAGTCTTCGGGGCTCGCTGTTGCTTCACCACCCGGACCGAGGCTTGCCTTGGCGGCGTAGAAGTCGACCTCCGCGGCACCGTCGACAAGGCGAATGAACAGCGCCTTTTCCAACGCGCCTGGCGATTTCAGGACGCCGAACACGCCTTCGGCCGCGACGTCGCCGCCACCGAAGTACGCCGACAGCGCTTCGTTGTCGACCTGAAGCGCGGTCCACCCGAGGGTGAACGTGATCTCGTCGATCGACTCACGCACCCCCGCGCGGGACCGCCACGTGCGGCGCACGGTCTTCTCAATCTCGAACGTGACCGTGAGTCCGTCTTCCGAGCTGTGCCCCAGATCGGTCCAGGCTGCGTCCGGCGCGGACGGGTCGGTGGGGCGGGCGGTACCCGTTGGGGCGGTGAAGACGTACCCCACCCCCGGAATCACCAAAGTGGAATCATCAAGCGCCATACGGCGCACCTCCTAAAATGGATAGAGGAACGCCGAACGGCGCAAAGAATGGGTCTAGTGGACGGTGACAGCGACCGTGGTCACGTACCGGTGGCAATCGGCGGGCGCGAACGGGTCGGGAACATGAACGGGGCTGGACACATGCAGGACGGCAACGACCGTCCCGCCATCGACGGCAACGGACCGGACGGGAAGCAAAGCGGAGAGAACTTCACGAGCAAGGGCACGGGCGTGCCCAGCGTCCGGCCCCGCCCAACACGACAACGCGACCGTCGCCGACTCGACCACCGGCCCACCCCGCCACGACGGCGACACGATCCGGCCGCGGACAGCGGCGACATGCACGAACGGGAGCTTCGCCGTGAGGTCAGGCGGCACCACGGTGCCAGCCGTCACGGCTGACGGCAACAGGTCCCGCAAGACGGCGACCGTAACGAGCACAGGATCGGGAGGCATGACCACCTCCCGTAGGCACTACTCAAGCAGCCATCGAACTCAGAACTTTGGGGGTGCGGACCAGTCTCTAACACCCGTCAAGATGAGCTTGCCGCCGGAGAAATTCGCGCGCGCGAAGGAGACGATGCCGCCGGAGAACTTCGCGACCGCGAAGGAAACGTTTCTTCCGGAGAACGTCGCGCCCTCGAAGGAGACGATGACGCCGGAAAAATCCGCGCCCGGGAAGGAGACGATGCCGCCGGAGAACTTCGCGTCCACGAAGGAGACGATGCCGCCGGAAAACGTCGCGCTCGGGAAGGAGACGATGCCTCCGGAGAACTTCGCGCGAGCGAAGGAAACGTCGCCGCCGGAAAACGTCGCGCCGAAGAAGGAGACGTTGCCTCCGGAGAACTTCGCGCTCGGGAAGGAAACGTTGCCTCCGGAGAACTTCGCGCGAGCGAAGGAAACGTCGCCGCCGGAAAACGTCGCGCGAGCGAGATTAAGAACGGTTCCTGGGGTGATTTTGGATCTGGATAGGTCTCCTGCGTCGATGACGGCTCCGTTGAGGTCGAAACGGTGTCCGTGCCAGGTCTTGTGTTTGACAGGTTCAGCGCGAAGGCGTTCGCCGATGGTGTCGAGGATGGCGCGACGGATCTCGCGTTCTTCGGTGGCGGCTCGGTGCTGTTGGAGGTCCTGTTCATCGGCGGTGTCGTCGAGTTCCCCAGGCGGTTGATACGGCGCCCGAACATAACCGCAGAGGACATTGATACAGGTTTGACGGCCCGCATCCCAGTCGTCGGCAAGCGCCGCCATGGAGTACGCCCCGGCGAGACGAACACGTGCAGCGTTAGATCCGAGTTGTTCGGCGGCTCCACTGAACCTCTCGTGAAAATGCTTGGATTGCTCGCGGGCATCCGCTGCGTCTAGTCGCTGTTCGGCGGCATCGTTCCGGCGTTCGGCAGCCTCCCCATCGCGCTGCTTCCGGTAGCCGATCGTCAGGAACACAACCCCGCCGAGGCCGCCGACGATCGCAAGAACGATCTTCGCGACCTCGAACCGTGCCTTGTCGTCCAAGCCCTCGGTGAGCGTCAGCGCCCACGTTCCCGACCACAACCGCCACAGCAGGTAGGCCGTCCCCAAGGCGACGGCGAGGATAGTACCTATATGGACAACGAGCGGCAGGCGATGGCCGGATGTGTTGCCGCCGCGTGGTTTCCAGAGCTTCATGCTCTAGTGGTACCGCACCGCGTCGACTCGACTACCAAGTGGTGGAGTGGGAGGCTGGTGTCTGACACACACAGGGGGACGGTTCCCGATCTGGATCACCGCCCCCCACCCCGCCAAACACGCCAACGACATGAACGAACGGCACCCGCGCACGAGATCCGGTCGCAACACTGATCGCGGTCACTGCTGAGAAGGCAAGTACATAGGTAAACAGCGACCATCGCTGGCACAGGATCAGGAGGAACAGTCATCTCCAACAACCGAGAAGTCGGTCGCCGGTCAAAACGGTATGGGTCATGAGATGGAGCTCAGATTGCCAAATCGAGCGGTAGATCGCTGATGTCCTTCAGTCGACGGCCTTCGATCATCGTGTTCAGGGAATCGACGTTGTCATCGTTGCCATGTTCCTTCATTGCATCCTGCAGCTCTGGTAGTGCAATGTGATAGACGCAGTCAATATCCCCTGTACCAAGCGCGATGGACGATAGGCGGCTTGGCGTCGGCTCGGCTGTGACCACCATGATGTGGGGTAGTCGCCCTTTTCGGTTCCGGATGAGGTTCAACGCTTCTGAGCGAGCGTTCTGGGCACGGTCACTTCGGAGCGTCCACTTACACGAGATCACCGCATGCAAGATCGGTCGTTTTTGATTACGACTCCGGATCGCTGTCTTGAGAGCCGTTCGGTCATCGACGAGTGACCCGGAACCATTGATGAACTGGTCGGATTCGGGCTGTCGCGATACCACAATGTCGGGACCAATGGCGTAAGCATTTCCGAGGACTGCGAGCAACGCTGGGTCACGCTTTATTGCTTCGGCGAGAGCTTCAAGGTGCTGATACGGTTCAAACTCGGCGATTGCAGAACGTCTATTGTTTCCGATTTTCTGAACTGTCCAGTTCCCTGGACGTAGCATAGTGAAATGCGGGAAGGTTCGTTTTACAAACTCAGTCGTTGCTACTTCGAAGCTGCTTCCAAGGGTCTGCCCAGCAGCGCGTTCGCCTTCGGTTCTAACACTGAGTGCTTTAGCAATCGCTGCCCCAACATACTTTGATAGGTTGTTCCCCTTGTCCGAGATTGATGCGACGCCTTCATCGCTCACCGAAAGAGTTCCAGAGGCTACAAGGCCAGCATGAAACTCAGATCGCATTCGTGAGATAAGCGATTCTTCGGGCTCGTGATTTAGGTGAATTATGTCTGTCATCGACCGGTCTCCATGGTGTCAGCAGTGAGAAGTGCTCGCCGGATTGATTTCCCCACAGCCTCCGCAACAGGTGGCGGGAACGCGTTGCCGACTTGACGGTAAGCGGCGGTCTTCAACCCTTGAAACTTCCAGTGAGCAGGGAATCCTTGAATCGCGGCAGCCATCGACACTGTCAGGCGAGGCATCCCTTTACCCCGCTCCATCGGAGTATTCGTAGCTACTCCCTTACCATCGATCCCGAGCTCGGCCCATCGAGCCTTTGCGCGAGTCGGGCCGAGGTCGGCCCCACCGTGCTTTTTGCTTCCACCAACGAGGGCAGGTGCGAGACCCTGAGCCCCCTTAGCCCATGCCTCAGCGCCATCCCATCCAGATGCTCGCATGAATGGTAGGAGAGCGTCGCCAACGGTTACATGTTTTGTATTTGGCTTAGCCCATTCGAAGAACTGAGCCGCATCGGGGCGCATCGCAACAAGGATGGAGCGAAGACGAGCTTGCGGTACGCCGAAGTCAGCGGCGTTGAAGAGCTCCCACCCGCAAAACTCGTAGCCCAGCTTTTTTAGATTGGAAACGATCTCAGTTCGATAGGCGTCAAACTTTTTGCCAAGCAGCCCGCGAACGTTCTCGATCATGAGCGCACGCGGTTTAAGTTCTTGTGCAAGACGCACGATTTCCGGGAACAGGTCACGCTCATCCTCACGCCCAAGTTGATTTCCCGCGATGCTGAAGGGTGGGCAAGGCACGCCGCCGGCCAGCAGGTCAACTCCAACCATGCCTGGCTCGGGTTTCCACTTACGCAGGTCGCCTTCTATCACATTCCACTGGGGCCGGTTCGCGCGCAAGGTATCGCAAGCGGCTGGCTCCCACTCGACACAGGCCCAGTGTTCGAAACCCGCAGCTTCAAGGCCAAGCGCCTGGCCTCCGGCACCCGCGCACACCTCTACCGACGTGTACGTTTTTACTGGAGATGTGGGGGCGGGGCGCCCACGTGGGGGTGTGGTTTGTATGTCAAGAAGTGTCACAGGATGCCTTACTGATAGAACGAACTGCGCGTTTGGTGCCACAATAGGATCACTTCGCCGAGATGTCCGACCGTATAGGTCACCGCTGACATATTCTCAGACCTCTGGTGCTGGCGTACCTGGACACTCCACGACTGAGTTGTCACTATGCAATCACTTGGAGTGTCAGGAAGCTGCGGGGTCTGGGGAAGGCCAGCTGTTGGGGTTAAACCGTTCTCGGGTCCGCAGCCGTACGTTGTCCGTTTTATGGCCCGCCTGGGTACGTCCCTGCGTTCACGCGAACGCCGAGTGATGACTGCGACGGCTGCAGGATGGGGGAGGCACAAACCAACCGGAAGCGAACGAACCGTGTCTGATCGATAATGTTGTGTCCCAACGATGAGAGGTGAGGCATGGCGTCGGTGGATGAGTTCGGCGCGGTCGTGGATGAGGCCGGAGCGAAGTTGGATGAGCTTGTGGCGGTGTTGTCCCGAGCGTCGTCGGCCGGCGGTGAACTGGTTGACGGTTTGGTGTCGGTGGGCGTGGCCGGTCGTGCCGCCGAAGCCCGTGCGATCGTTGCGGATGTTGAGGCGGAGACAGGGCACGCGGCGGCTACAAAGCCGCGCCTAGAAGCAATCCGGGCGGCGATCGAGGGTCTGCGGGGTTTACTGAGCGGACTCACTGGCCATCGCGGCACGCCGTCACCGTCGAAGCGCCCGTTTGACCCGACGCCGTATTTCGGGGACATGCCCGAGATGACGCCGAAGGCGGAACGTCGGCTAGGTCAATCGATACCGAAGACCCATGGCAGGTGGGTCGGTGGCGACGTCCTGGAATGGGCTAGTGGTGACGATGATCGGGCGAGGACGGCGACCGAGGTCTGGGCCGATTGCGTGTTCCACCGCTGGGGGCCACCGAAGGCGCCAACGACCATGTATCACGTGGAAATGAAGTTCGCCGCGTTCATGCGAAGGTCCGGCCGCACAAACGAATCCTTGGTGATCAATCACCCGGACGGTCCATGTGAAGGCCAGTACGGTTGCGACACATTGATTGAACGGATGCTGGCACCCGGCAGCACGCTTACCGTCCACTGGCCCGGCGGCCGTAGAACCTATCTTGGGAGAGATGACGTATGACCGTCCACATGTGGTACAGCAAAGATCACGGGAAGGACGGTGTCACGGCGACAAACGAGGATGAGCTGCGCGAAGCTCTAGCCACGTTTTACACCGATGAATACTATATGGACATTGTGAACATCGTCGGTACCGTTGACGGCCAGGACTTCCTCCTTGACATCGGTGCCGCCAACCGCGAGGGAATCGCCGCGCTGAGGTACGCGGGTCATGACGTCCACTACAGCAAGGGCGAACCGACCGATTACGACGTCCTCGAATTCGCCTACTACGGGACACCACATGAGTTCCCGACCGACGCGGCCGTTCCATGGGCAAAGGCCGTCGATGCCGCGCTTGCGTTCCTTCACCGCCCGGACCGGCTACCCGACTGTGTGGACTGGCAACTCAAATCGGAGTCCTAGCCCGCCGCGTCGTCGGTGGCACGGGTCATGATCCATGCGCCGTCGATCCACCGGCCCGAACGGGGGTTGGTGTGGCCGTATTCGAGGTCGGTGGCGTGGGGTGCGTCGGCGACGACGTGCGCGTCTACGGCACCCCGTTCGATGTGGAGGGATGCGGCGTAGTCGCCGGTGTCGCGGTGGTCTGCCGCGCGGGCTTTCGCGGCGTCGAGAACGTCCCCGGCGGTTGACCGGACGGCGGCGCGGACGCCTTTTGATCGGGCGAGGCGTTGTTCGACGCCGCGTCGGATGGACGCGCGTTTACTCACTGGCCCGCCACCGTTCGGAGGTGGGCTTTCCAGTGGCGGACGGCGCCGTCGAGACCGCGGGTGTCGAGCGCTTCCCCGTCGAGTTCGTACCAGCGCCCTTCCCATTCGATGGCAGCCCATGCGTCGAGCGGCGGGCAGAACCGCGACAGGTACGCCGTGAACGTCGCCCGGGCACGTTGCCCGGGACCGGTGTCGTCCTCTGTAGCGGTCCTCGGCTGGACGAACGCGGGGACGGGCACGCCGTCGGGTCCAGCCCATCGAATTATGTTGCCGTCGATGTCGGCACGGGCGACCGATGGGTACACGGTCACGGTGTGCGGGAACAACACGGGGCTTAGCTCCATTCGTGGTCGGATACGTCGACGTCGCGGACAGTGGCGACGGAGACGATGCCGCCGACGTCGACCAGGCGGGCGATCGCGGCGGTTTCCCCATCGGTCAACCACACCCCCGCCGGGACTGTTCCGGTGTCGAAGCCGCGCGAGTAGTCGCCGACCCGTTCGGTGGTGAGTTGTTGGGGGTTGCGGATGGCGCGTTCAGTGGCGCGCAGGACGATTGACACCGCCAACGGTGGCGGGTCGGTGATCCATGCGCGCCCTGCGACGGCGCGGACTTCGGCCGAGACGCCGTCGAGGACGGCCGCCGCCCGGTCCCGGCCCCGCCCGGTGAGGGGTTCACCGAGCAGGGTTTCGAGGGCGTCGACGGACGCCAGCGGCGGCGGCGTGTCCTGTTCGGTCATCGGGACTTCCGGGCCACGGCCGCGCTCGCCGGTGCGGTCGGCATCGTGATTTTCACGGCCCGCACGAATCGCGACGGGTCGGCCGCCGGATCGTTCGGCGGCGCGTCGAGGACGTGGTTCACTCCCGTGAACGTGTGAACGACACTCCGGTCTCGGAGGTAGTCCGAGCTGTAGTCGCGAAGCCAGGTCATCGCGAGGTCGGCGTACGACTGGGACTGTCCGAATGTCGCACCGTCGGGGACGACGGGGGCGCGCAGCCCGAGGACGAACGCCGTCCGATGGAAGACGTAGGCGGTGCCGGGGTCGATGGCGGTAGACAGGACGACCGGAACCCCACGAAGACGTCCGATCTCGGCATCCCGCAATGCGGTGTTGTCGCCTGCCTGGTCGGCGTTGGTGAGCACGTCGGCTTTGAGAATCGCGGCCTCGACGTCGGTTCCGACGACGGCGACGCGATCGGCGACCGGCACCGACTCGGCGTTGAGCGCCTGCCGCGCGTCCACGAACGTCGAGTCAGGTTTGGCGACGTCGAGCGTCAGCGTCGTCACGTACGGCGCGGCGCTCATCGCCTCGGCCACCTGGTTTTCGATGTCCTCGGCGATCGCGCGGACCTGCGGGGCGAGGACCTGCGCTCCGAAATCGGTGATGTCCAACGTCAGTTCGGCGTCGGTCACGTCGACAGCGGAGTACACCTGCTGCGCGAGCGAGACGTCTACTTTGGTTTCACGGAGCCGGTCGGCGACGATCGGGGCCGGTTCGGCGCGAAGCGCACGGCGCCGTGCCTTGGTGCGGGCGGGAACCCGGATCGACACCGTGTCGCCTTGGTTTCCGGTCCAGTCGGCGACGGCGTCGCGCCACACCAGACCGGGAAGCACAATGTCGCGCTCCAACAGGCCGAGCGCGGTAGCCGCGATCACCTGCGGCTTAAGAAATTCGTTCGCCATGCGTCACCACCTCCAAAGGGGTCGGTCGTGCTGGTGGTCCCGCGCATGACGAACACGGGCAGCGGAGAGGGAAGGGGGTTAGCGGCGTCGAGCGGCGACGGCGGCGGCGAGTTTCGCGGGATCGGTTTCGGTCGCTGTCGCTGTCGGGTCGGCGCCGCCGCGTGGTTTCTGGGCCGGGCGGCGAGGTGGAGTGCTGGCGTCGGTGGTGGTCTTGTCGCGCCACGCGATCAGTGCCTCGGCCCGCGTGGTCAACGCGGCTTCGTCGCCGTCGCCGAGCAGCCCGAGCAAGTCGTCAGGTAGCGCGTGCTTGCGCGCGACGCGTTCGCGGGCCAGGTCGGTCGACAGTGTCGCGACCTGCCGCGCCAGCTCGGCCGTGTCGCCAGAACCGTCACCGGTCGCAGTGGACGCGGCGGGCTCGGCCTTCCGGGTGGCGGCGACCTCGGCGCGGAGGTTCCGAATCAGGTTCCACGCCCGCGCGGAGTCGAAGGGTTCGCCGTCGCGTTCCCACGGCGGTACTTCCGCCCCGGGCTGGTCGGTGCCGGTCGGTGTTCCGGTTTCGTCTGTTCCGGGTGGTGGGGTGGTGGGGTTCGGCTCCTGGCCGGTGTCGGTGGTCGACATGTGGTGCCCTCCTGAGAGCGTCCGAAGTGAACATGTGGGCACGCCGAAATGCCCGGCGCTCCTGGCGTCGGGTATCGGGGTGCGGTGTGGGTTAGGTCGTGTAGTCCGTCGTGCTGGGCTGGTGGCGGCGGTACTCGCGCACGAACTCAAGCGCAAGCAAGCGGTGCCTGGTGGCGCCGTTCGGGTCGTATGGGCAGACTGAAACCGGGCGCCCGTTCCTGACGGCGATGCGGGCGGTGCGGCGCGCAAGTCGCCGTTCGGCGTCGGTCGGTTCGTCGCTCATATGAAATCCCTCGCGTTGCTCTGCAACCTGGTTACGACGGCGGCGCGTTTGTCGGCCTCGCGCCCGAGTAGCTGAGCTCGGAACTCGGTAAACGTCGTGCGCCCGTTCTCCGTCCACCAACGTTGCAGGTCTTCAGATGCGTAAAGACGCGCCCTCGCGGTCGGACCGCTGAACAGCGACGCCGGGTCGATGCCCGCCGCTTCCCCCTCTGCGGACAGCATATGACCCCGCGTTGCGTCCTCAGCGGCGACATATTGCAGGTCAACGTGTTCACGGTAGAGCCGTCTCACCGTGTCTTCGCGGGTCTCGCCGCCCTGGCGGTGTGCGTCCACTTCGGTGTTGCGTGCTTGGCGGTTGAGGTCGTCAACGTCGACGCTGTACGCCTCGGCGTATGCCTCTTGCCAGTCCCACCCGGCGGCCACCAGTTCGTTGACGCGTTCCTGTTCGGGGGTGAGGTCGTCGACCGGTTCGGGCTCGACGGGTGCCGGAGCGGGTTCGGGGTGCGTCGGTTGTGCGGCGGCGGCGCGGCGGGCGCGTTCGGCGTCGATGCGTTCGACGACGTCGGGCCGGTCGGCGTGATCGGTCGCGAGTTTGTCGAGCCATGCCATGCCGAGCCCGTCGAGCGCGATGCCGTCGAGCGGATCGGGCGCGGGTTCGTCGGCGGTGCCGTCGTCGTCGCGGCGGTCCATTTCGGCGGCGATCCCGGCGAGCGCGGTCTCGTCGTCGGCATACTGCCCGAACAACTCGAAAAGCTCGCCATCCGACAGGGACTCAAGGTCGGTTCCGGCCAGTGCATCCGGTGATTCCGGTTGTTCCGGTTCGGGTTCCGGGGCGGTTCCGATCGGCTCGTCGACGGGTTCCGGTACCGGCGCCATGTCGTTCCGGTCATCGGCAGTCGGTTCCGGATCGGCGGTGTCGGTGGGTTCCGGTCGGTTCCGCTCGTCGACGGCGCGGCGGAACGCGCGGCGGGCATCGGCGCCGGACAGACCGCGCGTCGAGTCCTTCCACAGCTTCGCGAACTCGCGGGCGTTGCCGGGCCAGGCGGCCGACCGGGAGTAGATCGGCTCGACCGTGCAGCGGCATCCGTCGTGGTAGAGCTGCCCGCTTGCGGTGAGTTTCGCTGACCGCCGGGACTTGAAAACCGGGCCGCGCGAAGCTTGCATGGCGCATAGCCAGCACGGGGCGGCGCCGGTGACGCGCACCCACCCCAGCGCGACCGGGTCGCGGGACACGTTGCGGGTGATGGTGTTTCGGCCGCCGGTGAGGACGTGCCGAGTGGCGGCGGCGGTCGCGCGTGTCTCGGCGACGGCTGCGGCGTCGTTGATGGTGCGTCCGTTGGCGGTGGCGTGTTTCAGTGCCGCCGGGCCACACACGAGCAAGGACGTGCGAACCGCTTCCGGTTCCGGTAGGACTGCCGCGCTGGCGGGCCGGAACGTCCGAGTGTCGGCAGCGGTGGTGCCGAGATGGGCGAGGTCGGCGGCGCGATGCGCGTTGTAGTAGGTCTCGGCGAGACCGGCCGAGGCGGCGGCGTATCCGATGACGAGCCGCTCGGCCACCGTGAGCCATATCGGGGCGGTGGCGTCGACGCGGCGCGGGTCCAACAGCGATCGGAACAGCCCGCGGAACATCGTTGAGAACTGGTTAGCCAGTGCCGCTTGGTTGCGGCGGTGGTCGTCCGTGGTTCTGGTCGCCGTCGCCGATGCGCCCACCGTCCACCCCCGCACCCGCTGTTGTCGCGGCGGTGTTGACGTGGTCGGCGAGAAGCCGCATGGGATCGGCCGCGCGGGCGTCGGCCCGAAGGCGTTGCCAGTTCTCAATGTCGGTCGACGTGGTGCCGGGGATGCGTGGCCACAAGCCTTCGACGGGAACCTCAAGCATCGACGCCAGCTTGCCGAGGGCGTCGGCCAGCAGCGATAGGGAGTGCCCGTCGGTGTCCCGCCAACTCACTTGCGCGGCGGTGTCGGTCCACGTGGTCTCGTCACCGGCGATGCGCGACGCGAGCCGTAGGGTCTGCTCCCACGCCTCGCCGGTGATGACCTGTTCCTCGGATCGCTTGCGGGTGAAGCCATCGCGGGCGGCGGTCAACGCCTCGGCGCTCAAGTTGGCGAGGTTGCCGAGCAGGTCTTGCGGCGGTGTCTGCGACACGACGGCGAGGTGCCGCATGATCGCGTCGGCACTGTCCAACAGGGGCCGTAGGTCGGTTTCGTCGAGCTGCCCGAAACGGGTGTCAGGGTCGGCGGCCATGAGCAACCGCCGGGCGTCGATTGGAATGGGAACCGGTTTGCCGTCATCGTCGAGTTGAGGCGTCAGACCGGTCACCGTGCGGACCTTGAACGACGAGAAGCTTTGCGCGACAAGAAGATCAAACACCGTCTGGTTGAGACGATCCTGTAGGGGAATGTGCGGCTCGACCTGGCCGACGGATCGGCCTTCGAGGTCGGGCAAGTCACGGAACGCGATCACCGGGCAGACCCCGGCGCCGTGCTCGACTGTCTCGACTTCGACCAGGTTCGCGCCGTCGGTGTCGCCGTGAAACTCGGTCACCGCCTGGTCGTCGTAGTACCGGACTTTCAGGCGCGGCTCACCATCGAGGGTGACGCGGTCGGCGCGCACGGCGTCAACGGGCCACTCGTCCTCGGCGGGGTCGTCGTAGCGGGCGTGCATCCGACGCGGCGACACGCCCCGAATCACCGGCGCCCGACCCGCAACGTCGTCGAGGACGTCGCCGGGAAGCACGGTCACGTAGGCGAGCCCGTACGTCAGCATCGCCCGGTGAACACCGGACTGTCGCGCGTCGAGCCCGTTGGCCTGCCACCACCGCCACGCCGACGCCGTCGACCCGTCCGCGTTGCGGTACCCGTCGACGTAGAGCGCCTGCGCGATCGAACCGGCGATGAGCGGCACCAGGTTTGTCACTGCCCGCTTGGCCAGTAGCCGGTATTCACGGCTGGCGGTGCGCGGCATGTACGGGCCATCGTGGTCGCCGCGCACGTACCGGTCGATCCGGTCGAGCCGTTCGGTTTCGGCGCGCAGCTCGGTCAACAGCTCGGCGACGATGTCGGGGGCGGCAGCCATGACGCTCACCCCCGATCGCTTAGAAGGTCCAGACCTCACCCGATCGGGCGTGGCCGGTGTCGGAGGTGAGGACGTCTTGTCGGGCGATGCGGGCAAGGCACATCGCGGCGGCGGCGTCGACCTTGCGCGCCGAGTTACGGGTTTCCTTGCCGAAGCTGACACCCCAGCGGTTCGGGCGGCGGCGCGCATTGAGGACATGGCGCCGTAGCACCGGGTTGCCGGTGTGGGTGAGGGTGCCGTCGACGATCGCGGCGAGCGTGTTCTCAGCGCCGCGCGTGACGAACTCCTTGGCGTGGCTACGCATGTCCCACCCGACCAGTGAACGCGAGGATGCCTTGTGCCGCAACGTATCGGCATACCGAACTGACCAGGTGTCTACGTAGGATTCCCAGTAGGCGACATCGGCGTACATCGCGGTGACGTCGTATGTGGACATGAGGTGTTCGACGGCGTCGTTGACCTGGTCGCGTGGCACTTCCCACTCGTCGCCTTGGGGGCCGTCGGGTTTCTCCCAGCAGGCGGCGAGGTCGACCAGGCCGTCGGCCACGCGGCATATGACGAGGGCGGTGGCGTCGTCGGACCGGGAGCCGTCGAAGCCGATGACGATGGTGTCGCCAGGTTCGATGCGGTCGGCGACTTCGCGTGAGTCCCACTCGTGGGCGGTCGTCCACGCGTCCTCGGCCGCGATGATGTGATTCAAGTAGTAGCGGCGACTGACGCTCGGGGCGGTGCCAGGGTCGTACACCTCGGCGGCGATCCGGTCGAGATCGACCCACGACGAATCACCATAGGCGGCGGCGAGCCCGGCGGCGAGACTGTCCGGGTCGGACAGTTCGGTTTCCGGTGGCGCCTCGCGGGAGTCGTACAACAGACCACCACCCCGCGTCCGGCCTTCGCACATCGCGCGCCACGCCTCATAGGACAACTCACCGACTGAGTTCTCGCCCGGTACGTGCGCGTTGCACAGCTCAAGCGACCGCGCCGACCCATCCCGGCTCTTGCCAAGGTTGCGGCGGATGACGTCGGCCATCGCGTGACCGGCGTTGGCGACGAGCCAGTGTTGTACTTCGTTGAGGATCGCGGCCGACGGGCGGTTGCCTTCCATCGACCTCGGTGACGAGGTGACCGCTTGCAGGCGCCCGGCTGGGGAGTAGATGAGGGTCTTGCCGGGGTCGAGGGCGTAGTCGTCGAGGATCGGTGAGCTCTCGATCATGCCGTGAACCAACGAAAGGGTGTTCGTCGTCTGGGATTCGGAGACGGCGGCGACCTGAACCCACGGTGACGGGTGCGCGATCGCGACCGGTTCGCCGTTGGCGTTGGTTCCGCCGTAGCGGCACGGTCCGACGAACTCGACCAGTGCGAGCGCGGCGGCCACGGGATCCTTCCCCCAGCCCTTCGACCGGCGGAGGACACCGCGCCGGTACACGAACCGGCCGACGGGATCGACGGCGTACCACCACAGTAGGAACTTCACCTGCTCGGGCGTGAACCGCAGCGGCCCACCGGCACCAGGGCCGTCGGGTTGCCGCAGGTACACCGTCGACCACGCGAGGACATCCCACCCGAGCGTGTGGGGCGGTAGTCCTTTCGGGATGGTGACGACGGCGCCCGTGGCGTCGCGGTAGGCCCCCGGATCAGCCGCCGACGGCGCGGCGGTAGTCATGAAGGATCGCCACCACCTCGGCCGAATGATCGGCCTCGTCACCATCCGCGCGCTCGATCTCGATACGGACGCGGCGGCGCGCGGCCTCGGTCGTGAGCAGATCGCCCATGGCCGACCACAGCGCGGCGACCATCTGCGCCGACACCCGGCCGGAGTTGAGATGCCGCGTCAAGTCGAACGCCAGGATGCGCGCGGCCTGCCAGTCCGACGGCTCGAAGTACTGGGCCTGCCCCGACTCGGCGAGTGAGGTGTACCAGTCAGCGGCGAGGGAGTGCGTTGGGAACCCAAGAGACGGCGCTGCAACGGGATTGGATGAGACAGTGATGCGATCGGGACGACCATCAAGGTTCCTGCGTCGCCGTCGATCGCTGCGCTTCGGAACCGGACCACGATGACCAGGCATGTTTCTTCCCCTCTAGGTCGGAACCATGCCCGCCCGGTGCGGGTGACCGCAATAAGCGGCTGCCAGCTACACTTCGCTTAGTCCGCACTTACTGTGGAGGGATATATGGCTACTCGCATTGCCCTGTTCAACAACAAGGGTGGCGTAAGTAAGACAACGACCTGTTTTAACTTGGGTTGGATGCTCGCACAACGAGGCCATAAAGTGATCATGGTCGATGCTGACCCTCAGTGCAATCTGACCGGTATGGCACTTGACATGAGTCATCGCGGTGCACTGGAAAAGTTCTATGAAGAACAGCCAGGAAGGAATCTTCGGGATGCACTCGAACCTGCGTTCAAGTCAAGACCTCATCCGCTTGCCCCGTTCGAGTGCGTAGAACTCCCCGAACGTAGCAATCTATACCTGATTCCAGGTCATGTCGGACTTGCTGAAGACGAAGTTTCCCTAGGTGTTGCCCAACAGCTTTCCGAATCTATTCAAGCCCTACAGAATATTCCGGGGAGCTTCAACCACCTGTTCAATATTACGGCAACGAAGTACGCCGCTGATTATGTATTGATTGATCTGAGCCCAGGACTGGGATCGATTAATCAGAATCTGGTCGCGACGGCTGACTACTTCATTATCCCTGCAAGTCCTGACGTATTTTCAGTAATGGCACTGGATTCACTTGCGAAGATAATCCCACGATGGATTACGTGGGCACATAGGGCAGCCAACCTAGAAGCGCTTTCAACGGCAGACTACCCATTCCCTGAACCTTCGCTTAAGTTTCTCGGTACAATCATTCAGCGCTACCGCCTTCGTAGTAGCGAACCAGCTAGCGCATTTCGAACGTACTTTGAAAAACTAGAAGACAAGATCAGAACTTCCTTGGCGCCCGCCCTTGAGGATAGCGGCGTACTACTCGAGGGTGCGAAATATTCCGAGGCCGAGATGAAAGATACCTACAACCTCGCCTCTATTTCTGATTTTAATGCACTCATTGCCGACTCCCAAAAAGTACAAAAACCCATCTTTTCCCTGACGAGGGAAGACGTAAACCGCAGGGGTATCGTCTGGGAGACGACTGAGGTTAGTATTCGCAACTTCCACCAAGTATTTAAAAGGCTAGCGGAACGGATCGAAATCCTGACCTCATAGGAGCGACGTGTTTTCCGCAAGATTCAAGCAATTTGAAGCAGACATTTCCCGAACGCGCGACCTTGTTGGCCTTGGCCAGGTGATTGGCAATATGACACTCGGACGTGTAGATGCGTCCGATGTTTTTCGCGCCAGCCTAGTGCAGGCAGTTGCCGC
The DNA here is from genome assembly GCF_965137155.1 of Stackebrandtia soli. Lineage (NCBI taxonomy): Bacteria > Bacillati > Actinomycetota > Actinomycetes > Glycomycetales > Glycomycetaceae > Stackebrandtia > Stackebrandtia soli. The sequence continues at coordinate 7,959 of NZ_CBCRZX010000042.1, read as the reverse complement.
AATGGACTTCTACGTTCACGGAGTCGTTTTGGATCGAGCCGTGGATATCCTTCTTGGCCGCTGTGGTCCTGGATCCCGCACAAAGCTTGGACTTAACTTCGGTGCGATCGCTGATCTACTCAAGACGTCGTCCCCAGTAGAAAAAGAAATCCTGGCGCGAACCTATACGGCTGAACGACTCGCGCTTGAAACGTTCCAGCGTCCAGATGACATCGGTGCGGCGTTTGCAATGATCGGCATTCCGAAAATTTGGTCCTCTGCCTTTGTAGATAAAGCAGGAGAGACAAAAGCAGCGTTGGGTGTGATAGTTACTAGGCGCAATAACATTGTCCATAGCTGCGACAATGACCCCGTCAATTTTGGCACCACATTTGACCTCAACGATACAGAAGCGCTAGAAGCAATAGGTACGATTTACAGAATTATTGAGTCTATCAATCAATATTGCCAGTAGAGTAGTTGTGATTACTGACAGTTGACTATGATGCCTCAGAAACCCGTACAGAATTCGTGGTGCTATGACGGTCCGATAGGGAGAAATCCATAAGGGGGTATCCCCCCACCATCGGCGGTGGCGCTGCGTCACATCGTTCCGGGGTGCGGCTCGCGTGGGCGTTGTCGTGGCGGTCTGTTCATCCATGCGGCTTGCCCGCCTTCGCGTGCCGACTTGCGTTGGTGGTGCCACCCGCATAGCGCCGTCAGGTTCTCTATGCTGTGGTCGTCGCCGGGGTCGATGTGGTCGACGTCGGTTGCGGGGGCGGGGCATCGGGTGTCGTCGGTGCGGATGCGGGTGCATCGGTGTCCGTCACGGGTGAGGACGGCGACGCGTCGGCGGTGCCAGTCGGGCGGTAGCCGGACGGCGCGATCGCTACCAGTCCAAGCTATTCGTCGGTCATCCATCGTTCATCGTCCAAAAGGGCGCGCAAGGCAAGAGACGCCTGTTGAGGCACGACACCGTTGCCGAGTATCCGCAACTGTGCCGTTCGGGAGAGTTGGGGGACTTCGGTGACCCAGCCGGATTCCAGGCCCATCATCCATTCGACGAATTGGGGTGCGAGGGTTGCTCGTCCTGATCGGGGGCCGCGTTCGGTGGACGCGTGTGCGGGTCGCCCGACGATGCTGGCCCATCGGTCGGCGGCAGGGCCGAACCGTCCCAGATGTCGATGCCGACCTGTATCAGGACAACCGCCACGGCGAGGCTGGGTGAGATCGATCGTCCTCGGGCCCGCCATTTCGCGATCCTCGCCATCTGTGTGGCGGGAATCGAGCCGTTGCCGAATGCGCTGGCGTCGGGGGTCGGCAGGACTGGCAACGATGAATACACGTTCGCGCTGGTGAGGCGCTCCGACGTCGGAGGCGCGTACGCATATCCACCTTGGACCATACCCGAACGCGGCCAGATCCGCGAAGACCGCTTCGATCGCGGTCGCCCGGTTGGGGACCACGCCTGGGCGGATCGGTCCCAGCGCGCGAACATGCGCAGGTGCACTCAAGATCCCCTTTACGTTCTCGATGACCACGAGCCTCGGGCGAAGCGCGTCAATGGCGCGCGCGAAGTGAACCCAGAGGCCAGACCGTGTGTCAGTGCCGAGTCCTCGACGCGCACCGGCTGTGGATAGGTCCTGGCACGGAAAACCGCCAGCAAGAATGTCGACCCGGTGTCTTCGTTTCCATCGGATGCGCGTGACGTCTCCGAGGTTCGGAACGTCGGGGAACCGATGTGCCAGAACGCGGGATGCTGCTTGGTCGGTTTCGCAATGCCATGCCGGTACGGCGTCGAGAACGTCTTTGACGGCTAGATCGAGTCCGCCGTATCCGCTGAACAGTGAGCCGAGGGTCAAGGACGACATCACACCCCCTCGCGCAGCAAGAGACCCGCCACAGTGGGCGGGTCGGGTGTGATGTGCGGTGGGCACACTGGTGGGGATGCGTCAACGGTACGCCCACCGCCGGGCCGGTTCAACCGTTGTCGATCACCCCGCCGTCACCGGCCTGTGTGACTCGGACCATAGGCGGATGTAGTCGGCGAGCTCGGTGATCGATGCCCGGTCCCAGTACAGCCAGCACTCAACGCACGTGGCGGTGTGAGCGGCTTCGCGGACGCGTAGCGCTCCGATCGTTCCGCAGCCGGGGCACGGGCCGTGGGGCCGCCACGGTGGCGTGTCCCATCCGGTGATGGTGCGCGTCCAGCATCGCCACGCCCACACGTTGCCGGCGAGCTCGGAGAGGGCGTCGCCATCGAGGCGGGCTGCGCCACCGACGAGGGCACGCAGGGACTCTTCCAACGACACGCGCGGTTCGGTTCCCATGCGGCTGAGCCATTCGAGGCATCCGGTTTGGATGGCAGCGTAGCGGTCGATCTCGTGCAGTCCGACCGGCGGCGCCGACCCATAGGCGGGCCGCCCACGTACCGCTGGTCCCTCGTCGTCCTTCGTGTGGGTGCGTAGCTGCGTGATGAGCGGTGGGTGTTTCGTGACGTGCCATGCGGCGCCGCGGTCGACGGCGTCGGGGAGGCGTTCGCGGTGGGTGTAGGGGTAGGCGAGTTCGTCGATAGCTTGGGCCAATCGGGCCATCAGGTGGCCGCGGTCATGTGGCGTTGTCGTCATGCCGCCTCCCCTGTGACGCATCGGCCGGTGACCGGCCACCGGCGCGACCTCGCGACGGCCACCGGTTCGGGCGGCGGGTCGCCGTATCCGGCGTCGCGCAGCAGCCGCCGTAGGACCGCGAACGGGACGACGCACGGCCAGTCGTCCACTGTCGCCGGGCCGGTGCCGTTGAGGCGGATCACGACGACCGGCACATCCTTACCGGCGTTGCGGACGGCCTGCCGCAGGGCCGCCCCGATCGCCGTGGTGGAGCGGGCTTTGACTTCGATCGCGACGCCGGGCACACCGGTGACATCGCGGCCGGGCGCGAAGGCCGCGACCGGTTCGGCGTTGGGCCATCCGTCGGAGCGCATCGCGTCGGCAACGATCCGCTCGGTCTCGCGACCGCGCCGACGCCTGCTATTGACAGTAGACATAGGAATATCCTTTGTGTTCAGAAGGGTGGGTCGATGGGTGTCGTGCTGCGGTGGTCGACGTCGGGTGGTGCGCGGTGGTGCAACGGGATGACGTGGCCGCACCGGTGATCGGCGAGGACGGGGCCGGGGATCGACAAGCGGGACGTGTCGCGGAGGATGAGTTCACGTCGCCGCAGCACGTATGTACGGCGCCCGCGCACGAGCGCGTCGAGTTCGCCGTCACGGGTAAGAGCGACGGCGTCGACGCGGGCCGGAACACCTTCGGTGAGGGCGTCGAGAACGACGGCGTCACACCGTCGGCACCGTGCCGGTCGGGCGGCCGTCGAAAGCGGACCATTGTGGGGTCGCTGTCGCGGCGTTTCGGGTGAGGGGTCAGGTTTCCCCTCCCTAAAGGGAGGGGGGAAACCCTGACTTTGCGGTTTGGGGGTGTCTTTGACTTTCTCTTTGGCTTTGTTACCAGCGGAAACACCCGTGGCGCAGACTCGGAGGGCGGTGTCTGACGTAGTTTCTGCTTTTGCACGTTCTGATTTAGGTTTCGGATTTTCTCCCCGCATCACGCGGCACCCCCGAACGCTGAGACGGTGGGTGCCCATCGGGTTGCGTTGCCGCGTCCCCGCGCGCCGTCGATGCGGCGTAGTTGCCCCGTTTCGGTGAGCCTGTCGAGGCGGTAGCGCGCTTTCTCGGCTTGGTTGCGGGTGGGTGTCGGCGTCTCGAACAAGCGACAGGCTGCGTCGGTGGCGGTGATTCCGTCGCCGACGCGTCCCGCGAGGTCCACGAGGTCGACCGGGGCGTCGAGCCGTGATCGGCCGGACGCGTGGTCATGGATGATCCGAAGTGGTCCGACGTCGGCGGCGGGTTGTTTGATGTGTCGGGCCTCGACAATGCTGTCGCCGGGTTCGGCGGTGAGCATGAGGACCGACCCGGCACCGGACGTCAGCCAGACCGACCCGTATACATCGGATACGGAGGTGGGGGAGCCGCCGCCGATGCCGGCCTTTCGTTGGTGGTGGAGTTCGAGGACTTCGACGCCAGCCGCGAGGACGGTTTGTCGAGCGCGGTTGTACGACGCGCCGACCTCGTCATCGCTGAGACCGATGGCGGCGTCTTTCAGGGAGTCGATGACGAGGGTGTCGGCGTCGGCCGCGTCGGCGAGTTCGGCGAGGAGTCCGGGGTGTTTGGCGATGTCGGCGGGCGGCGGCCCCGGCCACACGCGCAACCGTTCGTCGAGGGCGGCGCGGTCGGGTTCGGTCATGATCCGGCGCATGGCGCGGGCGGCCTGTGCTGGCCGGTCCATCGCCAGGTATAGAACGCGCGCATCGCCCGGGCCGACAGGGAACCCGAGCACGGTGTCATCGAGGCCGAGGCGAGCCCGGATGAGTTGGTGCGCGATCGTCGTCTTTCCGGCGCCTTGGGCGCCGCAGATCATGAACGCTTCGCCCGACGCCCACAGGACGTCATCACCGGTCCCCCAGACGGCGGGTGTCGTTGTGGGCAGGTTGAGGACCCATGCACCGCCGGGCCGCATCGCTGCGGCGTGATCGGGGCTGGCGGAGACGACCGGGGTGGTGCCGAGGTGGTGGGCGACGATGAGACGTGCGGCGTCGATCGTCGTATCGGGTGGAGCGAACACGGTCACGCGACACCCCCCGCCCGGAGGCCACTTCGGATGGTCGCGTGTGCTTCGCGGTCGGTGAGGCCGATACGGGTGGCGGCGTCAGCGAGGGCGCCCGTGACCCCCTCAACGTTTGCCGCGCCCGTCCGCACCATCTCCGACGCGGTGTAGGCGCCCCAGTTCAGGACGGTGTTGCGTTCACCGGGGCGGGCGGCGAGGACGGCGGCGACAATGCCGGCGAGCCGCCCGGACGCGTCGACGGGCGCGGCGAACGGGTTCGACGCGGCGGGTGGGGTGAGCCGGGGAGCGGGAGGCAGTGTGGTGAGTCGGTCGAGAAGTGCAACAGGCATCGTCGTCACCGGGACGGAGTCCGGTCCGCCGTCAGCCCACACGTAGGCGCGTTCGCCGATCCGGGACGGCGGGACCACCACGTAGCCCTTGTCGGCCTTGACGTCGACGCCCGGCCCGAGGGCGCCAGCGCCGCTGCGGATCGTCCCGCCGGGGTGCGCGTAGTACAGGTGCACGCCGCCGGAGCCGGTGCGGGCGGTCAACGTCGGCGGCAACAACCCGGCGGCCAAGAGTTCAGCGAGGGTCGCCGCGCCGCCGCTTCGCGGGTCGACGTCGACCACGACGGTTCCCGACGCCGCGCCGGTCCGTACCGCGAGGACACCGGTGGGGTGAGCACAGATCACGGCGGCAAGCCGGTCCGCGTCGGTTGTGGCGGCGTAGAACCCGTGGCACGTAAGGCACACGCACGTTTCCATGTCGTGCGTCCCGTCGGCGGTCCGGCATCGCGTGCAGTTCGGCAGCGGTGTCTTGCCGTCGCCGAGCACGAACACCGGCCAACCCCGGGCCGCGTGATCGTAGGCGGCGTCCACCATGAGCGCCGCCGCGAGCACGGCCGATCCATCGTCCACTGTAGCCATCCCTCCTCGTCGTCTCGTCAACCCGCCCACACCCACCCGCAACGTCGTGTGCGGATGGGTGAGGCGCACCCACGAGACGGGCTACTTCGCGGCGAGCGATTCGATGAGTGCCCGCGCGGCTGGGTCGAGCGACGCCAACACGGCCGGGTCGATCCCCTCGGGTGCGGCCATTGGTGACGGAGCGGCGACGGCCGGGGTCGGCGTCGCCGGGGCGGGCGCCTGCTTGCCGAACGTCGAGTGCCCGGCCATGAACGCCTGAGCACGGGCGACCGCGGCCGCATCCGCGGTGGCGTCAACGAGTTCGAACGGCGCGGCCTGCCCAGGTTTGGCGACGCCTTCGACGATCCGGCCGAGGACGAGCGACCCCAGCGAACGCTTCAGGGCGCCGACGATGCGGCCGTTGAACCACAACAGTCCCGTGTGGACTTCGTTGGTGTCGATGTCGGCGACGTCGAGCGAGAGCGCGTCCTTGGTGCCGTAGGCGGTTTCGATACCGGTTTCGTGGCTGTGCGGGGCGGCGATGATGAGGTGTCCGACGAGGTCGCGCGGGGCGATGCCGCCTCCGGCGGTGGGAGCGGAAAACACAGTGAGTCTCCTTTGAGGATGATGGGTTTAGGGTGTGCGGTGCCGTAGACACGGCGCTTCAGGGCGGAGGAAAGTGTTACGTGGCTCCGGGGCAGCAGCCCGCGGCCACACCCGCGCGACCGGTGGCGTCGAAGTAGGGGCACCACGTGCACAGCGGCCCGGGCTCGGCGGGGATGTGCGCCCACCGGTCGGGGTGATCGTCAACGTCGAGGACATGAGCGAGGTGGATTGCCGACGCCATCCGCGTCAACGCTGCCTCGGCAACGGCGGGTTCATACGGTTCAACATGGATGATCCGGCCGTCGAGCGTTCCCGACCGGGGGTAGTACGCAATCGCGACCCGCTCGACCGGGCGTCCTTCGTTGGCGAGGCCGTAGCCGTAGAGCTGTACCTGGATGCGGTATTGATCGCTCGGGCCGCCCGCCCGGACCTTGCTGTGCGTTGATGGGCCGACGATCTTGTGGTCGATCACGGTTGCGGTGTCGGTGTCGTACAGGTCGAGCGTCCCCCGGATTGACCCGCGCACGGTGACGCGATGTTCGGTCAACCACCGGTCACGGCCGAGGCGCTGGTTATCCCGGGTGAACACTTGAGCGAGTTCAGCGTGGGTCGCGGTGCCGATGAACGCCGCCCACGGGTCGCCACCGGTGCTCGATGGTTCGCACCCCAACGCGGAGTAGGCGACGCGCCGCAGGCACTCGTGCCCGATCTCGCTCGGGCCGATCTGCCGTTGCAGGGACCGCGGAGACCGTGCGCAGTACGCGCGGATCGCGGCGGCGAGGTCGGTTGACAGAACGGTCACAGGGTCGGGCGCGGCGAACACGGTCGACGTCATGCGGTCCCCCCGTCGTCGGGGTCAACAAGGGCGACGCGGCGCCGTTCGGTCTCGACCGTGCACGCGTCGATGAGGGCGGCGGGGGCAAGATCACGCACCCGCGCCGTCGACAGCCGACGTTCCACATAGAGGCTTTGTCGGATGACCGGGCGCCCATCGACGGTGCCGGTGGCGGCGTCGCCAAGGCGTTCGGTGAGGACACGGCGGAGGTCGTCTGCGGCAGCCTTCCATTCGCGCTGTTTCTCTTCGGCGTGCCGCAGAGCGGCGACGACACCGGCGAGGTCGTCGAGATCGGTCGTCATCATCGCGCGTCCCCCGCCCGCACGACCGACGCGTACGGCAACCCGCACGCCTTGACGACCTTGTCGACGGTATCGCCGTGGGGCGTACGAACGCGACCGCAAACGATCCGTGACCACTGCTCCCGCGTGATCCCGATCCGTTCCGCCTGCGCGGCCCGCGTCACCACCCCGTCAGCATGGAACGCGGCTAGTACCGCCTGAACATCTAGTGTGTACATTTCTCCGTTTGGTGCCCTTCCCCTGGTAATGCTCATGATCGTTCGATCACAGTACAGGGAGTCGAACACTAGTTCTATATCGTTGCTCACGCGACCGTCACCCGACACGCACGGGCCAATCACGCACAGAGACATCGACGCAGGTAAAAACAGTGTAGTGATGTGAGTCACATGGCGGGGAGGTCCACTGAGTCAGATGGACATAACCGGACAAAACTGGGTCCGCACCCCAGGTCACATCCCACAAGCTGGAAAGTTAGCGATCATCCATAACGGATTTACTGCGCCCGCAGCATTACACATTTATTGCACATGACGTAGAGAACGGCCGAGTAGTGCAGAGAACGTGAAAGCACGTTTTCGCAGCTACCCGGCCGATCGACGAGCAAACCACCTGGTTGTCAAGCCATCGAACTACATCCGCAGGTTGCAGGTTCGAGTCCTGTCACTCCTGCCAGA
>NZ_CBCRZX010000041.1:0-38647 GCF_965137155.1 Stackebrandtia soli | reverse complement strand
CGGCGACCTCGTCGCGGATGTGGATCCAGCGCGGGAGGTAGCCGAGGAACACGACCTTGCGGGTGAAGTCGGAGTAGTTGTTCGAGCGGGCGTGCCAGATGCGGCGGTCGAAGAAGATCGCGTCGCCCGGCTCCGCGCAGACCTCGATGGCGCCCTCGGGGTCGGGCCAGTCCATGTTGCGCTGCGGCGGCCCCTGGATCCAGTTGGTCAGGTGACTGCCGGGAACGACCTTGAGGTTGCCGCGGCCCGGTTCGGACACGTCCGACAGCCAGTACGCGAGCTTGACGGAGATGCGGGGGCGCGGGTCCGTCTCGAGTTCGCGGTTCTGGCGTCCGCCGTCCTGGTGCCACTCGAAGCGCGGCGGCTTCGGTTCGAGGATCGGTGGGTGCCGGTCGAGGTGAGAGTGATAGATGTGAATGTTCCAGCCGATCATCTCCCACACGTACGGGAGGGTCTTCGGGTGGTTGATGAGCCCGACCAGCTCGGGGCAGCTCGTGACGGCGCTCAGCTTGTGCATCGAACCGTCGACGCCGAGGTTGTCCGCGGCCTTCTCCTGCTCGTACACGCGCTCGATGCCGTCGGCGTAGAGCTGGACTTCCTCCGGCGTCAGGACGCCTTTGAGGATGATGAAACCGTCACGTTCGAATGCCGCTCGTTCTTCGGGCGTCATCCGCACGTCTTGCGTCGTCAAGGTGGTCACTGCGAGTGCCTTCCGAGGGGTGAAGAGGGGTGTCACTTGTAAGACGCCATGGAACATGGCTTGTGTTGCACGCTTGCCCGGCCGCTGTGTGGTGAATCCTGCCACGTCACGCACTGTCGCCGAGCGCGTCACCACAGCTGCTGAAGCCAGGTCATCGCGGTGGAGATGTACGAGACGTTGCTGAGAAAGCTCAGTCCGACGATAACCAGAAACGCGCCCGAGGCCAAATGGGACAGACGTGCCGTACGTCGCGTGCGATTCAGCAGTCGCACCAGCACCATCGTTCCCAGCAGCCGAGCCATCGTGAACACGGCCGCGCCGACGAGGAGAACGAAGATGAACATCAGGATGTGACCGAGGAAGGTGCCGCGCGCGTTGTCGAACGCCCACAGACCCCAGCCGACGAACGCGAACAGCGCGCCGACGACCGAGAACTCACTTCCGGACGACAAAATGGACAGTTTGCCGTCGGGGCCCGTCCACGGCCGCTTCGGTTCCGCCGGTTCGTCGCGCGCGACCGGGGTCGGTTCGGAGTCGGCGTCACGTTGTTTCGGAGCGGTCGGCACGGCCACTCCACGGCCGAAGCCGCCACCGGACACGGGCCGCGCGGCGGGTGAGACGGGGGCGGTCGCCGTGATGTTCATGGGCCGGGTGGCGCCACCGGCGGGCGCGTGCGAGACGAGCGTCGTCGGCTCCGACGACGGGATCGGGATCCTCGCGGTGCTCCGCGCCGGGGCTCCCCAGCCGACCCGCAGGTCGGGCACGCGGCTGGACGCGACGATCGTGAACAGTTCGTCGGTCCACCGGCGCAGTTCGCGCGTGTACGGGCGGGAGCTCGGGGTGTCGGCGAGCACCGTCAGCAGGTGGTCGCGCAGCCGCTTGTTCGACGTCAAGACGGGGTGGCTGTGCATCGCGGCCGTCGACGGGGCGTCAACGACGGTCGCCCCGCTGCGCGGTTTGGCGCCCGTGAGCATGAAGAACGCGATCGATCCGAAGCCGTGCACGTCGTAGGACGGTCCGACCCGGCCGTCGCGGGCTTCCGGCCCGGCCGCCTCGGGGGTGTACGAGATCGTCGTGATGTGCGTGGGCGCGAAGTACCGGGACCCGGTGAAGTCGATGACCTTCACCTCACCGGCGGGGGTGACGATGATGTTCGACGGCTTGATGTCCATGTGCAGCGCCGGGTGGGCGTCCGCGACCGGGTCGTGCATCGCCTGGAGCACGCCGATGACCGTGTCGAGGACACGACGGGCGTCGATCGTCGGCCGGTTCGGGTCGGAGAGGAGCTGGCGCAGGTCCTTGCCGGGCAGGTACTCGAGCACCTGGTACGGAACGGATTCACGCGGCGCCGGGGTGCCGGGCCGGTGCGGGGGCGGCCCGTAGAACGCGTCGATGCGGCGGCAGATTCCGGTGACGTTGCGCCCGCCGAGGTCCATCAGGACGGCGTCGCCCTTGTCCCAGGATCGGAACTGCGCGTCGAGGGAGCGATTCGAGGAGGGACGGAACACCTTCAGGGTCACCGGTGCGGAGGAGACTCCGGCGGAACGCCGAACCGCCTTGTACACGTCCGCCTGGCCGCCCTGCCCCAACGGTGCGATCAACCGGAAACTCTGCGAGGACTCCGGGAGCGGGTCCGCCGGCCCGCACACCAAGTCCAGGGACTCCGCCACGTTCTTCTCCCCTCGTCGTCTCTAGAGCCTTCCCCTCTGCGGGGCGAGCTCTACTGCCTTCCCACACTAGCCATGACGCGCTCGCACCCGCCATCCGTTGTCCCCCTGATCTGTGCCGGACGGATCGACGGAACCCGTAGGGGCCGGGCGACCCCGTATGGGCCGGGCGACCCCGGGGTCGGGGCCGCCCNGCGGTCGGCGGCCCCGTCGCCGGGTGGGACGAAGTCGTCTCTCATCCCACCCGGCAGCGGAAGCGGTGTCACGGATCGAGCCGGTCGGGGTCGAGGGCGCGGTACTGACCGCGCGCGAAGACCAGCGGTTCGGCGCCGGTCGCGCGGTGGCTGAGCACCTCCCCGAAGAAGACGACGTGGTCGCCCGCCGGAACACGGACCGGGGTGCGGCGGCAGACCAGCCACGCCGCGGCGCCGTCGACGAGCGGCACTCCGCCCGGTCCGAGTTGCCACTCGACGTCCTCGAAGCGGTCGACGCCCGAGGTGGCGAAGCGACGGGCGGTCGCGGATTGCCCCAGGGACAACACATTGACGGCGAAGTGGGTCGCCGTCTCGAACGCGCCCAGCAGCGACGATCGCCGTCCGAGGCACCAGAGGATCAACGGCGGTTCGAGCGAGACCGACGTGAACGAGTTCACGGTCAGGCCGACGGGGGTGCCGTCCTCAGCGGTGGTGGTGACGACCGTGACGCCGGTGGTGAACGCGCCGAGCGTGCGTCGGAGTCTGGCGGTTCGACTCGCACCCCCGACCCGCTGCTCCGCGGCGGACGGACGGAGCAGTGTCATGACACCGCCCCCACCGTCTCCCGGCAGTCGGCCAGGCGCTGGGTGATGTCCGGGTCGTCGGGGGCGCCCTTGGCGGCCTCCTCCAGATCGGTGAGGGCGTCGCCGTGTCGGCCGAGGTCCATCGCGACGACGGCGCGGTTGAAGCGCGCGACGACGCTGCCCGAGTCGAGCTCGATCGCGGCGTCCAGGTCCGCGATCGAGGCGTCGAGATCGCCGAGCGCGTAGTGCGTCTCGGCGCGGGCGGTCAACGCGGCGGTCAGTTCGACGTCGATCGTCAGCGCGGTCGTGTACGCGTCGATGGCCGCGCGGTCGTCACCCCGTTCGCGGGCGAGGTGCCCGGCGAGGACGTGCAGCTCCGCGTTGCCATCCACAAGTGATAGTCCATGTCGGACGTCATTCTCGGCGGAGTCGGACTCACCGCGTTCGAGCAACAGCTCCGCGCGGTTGACTCGGGCCACGACATTGCCCGGTTCGAGCACGATGACCTCGTTCAGGTCGTCCAACGCGCCGTCGACGTCGCCGATGGCGGCCCTGGTCACCGACCGGTTGAAGTACGCCTCCGGGAACGGCGGAGACAGGCGGATCGCCTCGTCGTAGTCCGCGAGCGCCTCGACTTCTCGGCCGAGGCGACGCAACAGGGCGGCCCTGTCGAAGTGGTATTCGGGGTAGTTCGGGTCGACGTCGATGACGGCGTCGTAGTCGGCGAGCGCCTCCTCGACCCGACCGAGTCCACCGAGGACCTGCGCGCGGTTGTACCTCAGGACGGAGCGGTGCAGGGCGTGCCGATCGGCGGCCAAGGCGTTGTCGAGTCGGCTGAGACCGTCCTCGACGAGGTCGAGCGCGGCCTGCGGATCGCCGAGGTGAAGTTCGATGAGGGCGAGACCGTTGCGGTAGAACGCGGAGTGGAACGCCCGGTCGGCCTCGTCGGGCAGCAGCGAGGCGATCGCGATCGCCTGGTTGATCCACGCCTTGGCCATCAGGTCGTCGCGGGTGTCGTCCTCGTGGTGTCGCGTGTAGAGCATCGCGGTGGCGTACGCGGCCTGTTGGTGGACCGACGGAGAGATGCTGGTGGCGCGCGCGTCGTTGTACAGGGCCTCCGACTCGGACGCTCGGGCGAGCGCGGCGAGCGACGTCGTCATCTTCGTCGTGAACGCCCACCACTGCTCCGAGTCGTCCACTGCGGACACATAGCGTCGACCGCGACGGCCGAGGTCGACCGTCGCCTCGTAGAAACCGACGTCGATGCAGTGGTCGAGGGCTTCGCGCAGGGCGGCGACTCCGGCACCCTTCGGGTCGGTGCCGTGTTCGCGGTGGAACGGGATCGCCCCGACCCGGTGCGTGAACTCGCCGTCCACGAGCAATGCCTCCGCGCGGGCGTCGTGCATGGCGGCGCGTTCGCCCGCGTCGACGGATTCGTAGGCGGCGAGGATCTCCGGGCCGTCGTCGAGGCAGTCATCGGCGACGAACCGGGGGACGTCGATGACGGGCGTCGATGAGGACGGAGGGTCGAGGCGGGTCGTGTGCTCGGCGAGCGCGTCGGGCAGCGGTTCCGGCGACTCCGTTTCGAAGTCGGCGACCGGTTCGAGGCCCGTGCACACGATGAGGCGCAGGCGTTCGGGGTCGAGACGTCGCAAGAGGACGGCGATGAGTTCCGCGTCGGTCTGGTCGGCGTGGTGGGCGTCGCGGATGACTATCGTGGACGGTGTCGTGTCGTCCGGCAGGTCGCGAAGGAACGCGGCGAGGCCGTGGGCGAGCCGCAGCGTCCGCAGCCGCGAGTAGAAGCGGGTGCGTTCCGACGGGACGGCCAGCGACGTGAGGGTCTCCTTCGTCGCGGGCACCGTCTCGCGCAGTTCCGGCGCGAGCGTCAGCAGCGTCACCTCGTGCAGCGCGACGAGTTCGGCGTGTTCGCGTTGCACCGCGGGGACGATGGCGCGGGCGAGTGTTCCACCGAAGGTGTAGGGGCCGCGCAGACGTCGGTGGGCGCTCCATACGGGATGGTCGGCGGTGATGCTCTGCGGGAGGTCGTCGCGGCGGTGCAGCGGAAGCCACAGGTGGGTGCGAGCGGTCATGGCCTATCCCTTCGGTTGGGGTGTGGGAGCGGTGGTGCGACGGGCACGGGAACGGTTGCGTAGACCGATGACGGCGGCGAGGACGAACTGACCGGACACGAGCACGGCGACGATGAGGCTGTCGACGATCAGCGCGGTCGGGGCGTTCTCGGCGATGCGGTCGACGACCTCCGCCGCGACGTAGACGATGCTGGGGACGACGACGTAGATCAGGCTGAAGATCATCGCCGCGTAGCCGATCAGCAGCAGCCACGAGTACCAGCGGGCCGCCCGACGGTCGATGTCGGACGCGTCGACCTCGGGTGGCGGAGTCAGGCCGATCAGTCGGGACGCGCGACGCCGCAACAGGTTCCGGGACGTCAGGTGGAGGTTCTGGCAGCCGAGGACGGTCACGACCAGGTAGTACAGGTCGGTGCGCAGGAAGAAGTAGCACTGCCACAGGACTCGCATGATGTTCGTGAACGCGATCGCGAGGCAGATCCCGGCGAGGACGCCCCCGGTGACGGCGGCGATCAGGGTGAGGGCGGCCGTCGCGACGACGTCGATCATGACACCGGCGAGGATCGGCAGGTATCGCTGCCGACGCGGCACGCTGACCAGTCCGTCCATCGAGGTCTCGAAGACGATGAAGTACATGCGACGGCTGATCCGCAGTTTGGACCGCAGGCCCAACCGCCAACCGGCGAGCGCGTGGAACCATTCGTGCAGCAGTAGGAACGGGAACTGGCCGAGGAAGAGCGTGAACATCACGGCGACGAGGGAGGACGTGTAGAACGCCTGCTCGTAGTGTGGGGCGAGTTCGGGCCGCGCGATCATGACGGCCATCCCCGCGGCCGTGATCAGTCCATAGCAGACGAACGCGACCGGCGACAGCAGCGCCTTGGCCAGCCACCGCCACCGCAGCGGCTCCTCCGCGGCGAACTCGTCGGCGTCCTCGTCGGCGAGGAACTCCAGTTCGGCGAGGGTGTCGAGGAAGTCGCGCATGTCGACGGTCTCGCCGTACCGTTCGGCGTACCAGGCCGCGGCGGCGGACGGCGAGTCGCCTTCGACGAGGCGACGGAGCAGGGCGGCTCCGTCGGCGGGCAGGTGCACGTAGGTGTCGTTGTCGGGGCGCCCGACGGTCACCTCGTCACCTTCGTCGAGGAAAGTCAACCGCCGCAGACGAACGGCGGCGTCCAGATTGATGTCTGCGGCATCGACGGACGTCATGGCGCGGCTCCTTCGTTAGCATGTTGCGATAGTGCGGGCTTCTTCGTCTCGACCGAACGGCCGAGTGGCGAAGCGCGCCTTTCGTGTGGCCGACGGCTCCTCGCGGTGCCGTGGGCCGACGCGAGTGGGAGGGACGGTCGACGCGTCGGGTCGAATCGTCTACATCGACCGTCCCCCATGGATCGGCCGAGCCGCATGGCTCGGCCGATCCACCACCGGTTACTTCAGGACCGGCGTGGAACCACCGCAGTCGCCGGCGTACAGCGGCTGCGCCGCCGACGTCAGGCGAACGGTCTCCGTCTTGCGAACCGAGATCTTCTTCATCGGATTACTCCTGCGGATCGGGCCGGGTCGCCGATTAGGCGACGACGACCGGCGGCATGTTGGCGTCGCAGCCGCCGGCGTACAGCGGCTGGGCCGCCGACGTCAAGCGAACGGTCTCCGTCTTGCGAACCGAGATCTTCTTCATCGGATTACTCCTATATGAACAGACGACTCGGACTAGGCGAGGACGCAGTTCGCGGCGTACAGCGGCTGCGCCGACGACGTGAGGCGAACGGTCTGCGTGGTGCGAACGGTGATCTTCTTCATGACATGCTCCTATGTGTACTTGATGGACCGGCTAGAGCCGGACTTGGCCGCACTCGCCGGCGTACAGCGGCTGCGCCGCCGACGTCAGACGAACGGTCTCCGTCTTGCGAACCGAGATCTTCTTCATCGGATCAGCCTTTCGAGAGCTACGGGATGGCGCCGAGGGCGTTACGCCAGAACCGGGGTGCTGCCGCCGATGCCGCCACCGCCACCGCAGTCACCGGCGTACAGCGGCTGGGCGGCCGACGTCAGACGCACGGTCTCGGTCTTGCGAACCATGATCTTCTTCATGTGAATCTCCTATTCGGATTGACCGCGGGCAGGCGGTCGGTTTCGGCCCGACCGGTAGGACGAGCCGAGAGCTGGGTGGCGCCACGTCGCACAACCACCTCGGTACGACGATCGGCCACCAGGGTGTCGTGAGTCGAGTCGGCCGATCCTCGATGATCCGAAGCAGATCCGCGGACCGACCGGTTCGATCAAGCGGGCAGCGTCTCGCCGCAGGAGCCGACGTACAACGGCTGGGCCGCCGAGGTCAGGCGAACCGTTTGGGTCTGACGAACGGTGATCTTCTTCATGGGACGATCCTTTCTCGACGAACGGACGCGGGAACCTACGCCAGAACCGGCACGGTGCCGCCGCAGTCGCCGGCGTACAGCGGCTGCGCCGCCGACGTCAGGCGAACGGTCTCCGTCTTACGAACCGAGATCTTCTTCATCGGACACTCCTTTCCCACTGGTCGTGCTGAAGCGGACTACGCGGGCAGCGTGCCGCCGCAGCCGCCCGAGTACAGCGGCTGCGCCGCCGACGTCAGGCGAACGGTCTCCGTCTTACGAACCGAGATCTTCTTCATCGGACACTCCTTCGAGTTGGGTGTGAGCCTCCGTTCCGGACGAACCGGTTCACTTCGGCGCCAACAGATTGCGCGGAGTGATCCTTGTTTCGTAACCTCCCGATCCTCGTTTCATCCTCAAAAGCGGCAGCGAAACAACCTGAAGAAACAACGGACTGAGGCCGAATACCCGACGCGGCAACGGATACCGAGCGGGTAGACAGAAAGCCATCGTCGTATGGCCCGAAGCGACGATGAGAGCTTGGCTCGTTATCCCTGGCCGTGCGCGGCGAACGCGACGGCGTCAGTCGGCACGGAGCGAAGCACCCGCATACCGGCGCTTGTATGTGGGCGGTTCGGCGAACTGCCGATGACGTCGCCGTGTCGCGGCTGTCCGCCGAGGAGCGAGAAGGCCTCGAGGGTGTATTGGTCCGTCTCGACAGATGTGAGAAGACAATGGAATACCGCCTGCTCGGTAACGTCGAAGCCGTCGCGAACGGAACGGTCAAGCTGCCCGGCGCCCGAGTTCGCACCCTGCTCGCGGTTTTACTGCTTGACCACGGCCAGACGGTCCCCATCGGACGTACGGTCGACGCCCTATGGGACACCCATCCCCCGCACACCGCCATCCGCCAGGTCCAACACTGCGTCTCACTGCTGAGGAAGACCCTGACCGCGGCCGGCGCCCGAACCCGCGTCTCGACGCACACGAGCGGATACCGACTCGACCTCGCCGACGACGACAGCATCGACGCCGTCGAGTTCGACCGGCTCGTGCAGCGCGCCCGCGACCGTGCCGCCCACCCCGGTGACGCCCTCGCGGCCTGGCAGGCGGCGCTCGCGCTGTGGCGTGGCCCCGCGCTCGCCGACGTCGTCAACACGCCGTTGGCGCCCCGGGCCGAGTTCTACAACCAGCAGCGCGTCGTCGCCACCGAGGAACACCTGGCATGCCTGGTGAACCTCGATCGGTACGCCGAGGCGATCGCGGGGTTGACCTCGCTGTGTCTCGCCGAGCCGCTGCGGGAACGCCCCGTCGAACTGCTCATTCAGGCACTGCGAGGTGTCGGTCGGCGGATCGAAGCGCTCGACCACTACCAACGCTTCAGCACCCGGTTGGCCGACGAACTCGGCATCGATCCGAGCGACCGACTCCAGAATCTGCACCGGGAACTGTTGCGCGGCACAATGCGCGCGCCCGTAACACCGTCCATATCAGATATAGCTCCGAGGACTCCGACGCCGACGCCCGCCGAACTGCCCGCCAACCTCGCCGGGTTCACCGGCCGGGCGGAGACGATGCGCCAGCTTCGCAAGTTCACGGACTCGCGCGGCGCCATCATGGTCATCACCGGGACCGGCGGCATCGGCAAGACCAGTGTCGCGGTGCGGCTCGGCCACGAACTGGCCGACCAGTTCACCGACGGCCGCCTCTACCTCGACCTGCGGACGCACTCCCCCTGTGAACCGATGACCCCGATGGCGGCGCTGGCTCGGGTGATGCGCAGCCTCGGCGCGACCCTCGGCCCCGGAGACACCGATGTGGACGAGCTCGCGGGTCGATACAGGACGCTCGTGCACGACAAGCGTCTGCTCATCGTCCTCGACGACGTCGCCGACTACACCCAGGTGTTGCCGCTGCTGCCGGGGGCGTCGGGAAGCCTCGTCATCGTCACGTCCCGCAACGACCTGCCCCGGCTCACGGGACGGGCCGACGCCGTGTCGGTGCCGCTCGGACCGCTCGATCGCGACGACGCCGTCGCGATGCTGCGCGGATTCCTCGACGACGGCCGGGCCGCCGACACCGTCAACCTGGACCTGTTGGCGCACCTGTGCACCGACCAGCCCATGGCGCTACGGCTGACCGGAGAACGGTTGCGCCGCCGACCCCGACTGAGACTCTCCGACGCGGTGACCACCATGGCCGGTTCGGGCATGCTCGACTGGCTGAGCCTGCCCGGCGACCCCGGCGTCCGCGGCGCTCTGGACGCCTCCTACCAGGCGCTCCCGTCGCGACTGCGAACGGTGTGGCGGCGACTCGCCGTCTCTCCGCTTCGCTGGCATGGCGCCGACACGACCGCCGCCGCCACCGGTCTGTCCATCGGAGACTCCCAGGGCGCGCTGGAGGCGTTGGAGGCCAAGCACCTGCTCGGCTACGTCGAGGACAAGGGGCATCGGCTCGACCGCCTCGCGCTCGCCTACGCCGTCGAACGATCCGCCATCGAGGATCCACCGTCGATCCGGGAGACCGTCGCGACGGCCCTGTTGACCCGCTACGTTGACCGCATCGACGCCGCGTATCAAATGCTCAGCCCCGAGTTCCCCCCGATCCGCACACGGGTCAACCCCGCGCTCCACTTCTCCGACAAGCCCTCGGCGATGACGTGGCTGCACCGCGAGTCGGACAACCTCGGCGCCTGCATCGAGTACGCCGCGATCCACGAGCCCACGCGTTGCTGGCCGCTCGTCATCGGCATGACGAACTGGTGGGTCGCTCGCGGCGACCGCGACCAGTGGCGGGACTACCTGGACCTGGCCCTCGACGCGGCCCGCGCCGTCGGCGACCGGCACGGCCAATGGCGGCTGCATCACGGACTCGGTCTCGCCCACCACCTGCGCGGCTGCTTCGCTCCCTCGCGCGCGCACCTGCGCAAGTCCGTGGCGCTCGCCGAACAGCTGGGCCACGCCGACGACAGCCTGTGGACACTGTCGATCCTGTCCGAACTCGAGATCGAGAACAGCCGCCACGTCGACGCCCGCAACACATTGGACCGCGCGATCGGTCTGCTGCCGAGCGACGGACGACGGCCCCGACTGGAGGCGACGCTGTATCGCAATCTGGGCAACCTCCTCCTACGCACCGGAGCGCCGGAGGAGGCCATCGCGCCGCTGCGCCGCGCCAACACGATCCTGTCGGGAATCGGCGCGGCCGTGTGCAGATCCTATGTAGAGATAGCATTGGGCGAGGTCGGCGAGGCCCTCGACGATCCGGTCGACGCGGGTCGGCACTACCGCCAGGCACTGCGGTTGCTGGACGACTTCCACGATCACGCGCTGCGGGCCCGCGCCCACGTCCGCATGGCGGCCCACACGATCAAACACGACACGGCCGAGGAGGCCGTCCCGCACCTCGCCTGGCTTCTGTCTCATCTGGACTCGGCTTCGGCGGCGACGGCAGCCGAGGCGCGACGCCTCATCGACGACTTTCCCGGGGGTGAACCGGCTCTGCTCGCGTGGCGTCCGAAGCGGACGTAGAGCACGAGAGGGCGTGGAATCGCTGAGATCGATCGTCACGAATAGTAAGCGACCCTTGTGTTGACAAACCGGACGGTAACCACCAGTATCGGGCATCGACGTGAGGCCCTGCCCTGTAAACGTTCTCCCACGCGTCGACGCGCAGTCCTCACAGCCGCCCACCAACCGGACATTAAGGATGTTGTGATGAAACGAATGTTGATGCGTGGATCTGTTGCCGCAGCCGCCGTCGTCGGAATCGTCGCCGCCGCGACCCCCGCCCACGCCGCCGACCCGGCGCTCGTCGACTGCTCCTTCGCCGGCGTGTACACCAGTTACGACGCCACCGGCGGAACGGGGCTGAAGGGCTACGCCAACCGCGACACCGAACTCACCGTCGAGGAGGGCAACGGCCACGCCTGGCTCGTCGAGGTCGAGACCGGGTTCCTCGCCGGCACGCAAGGCTGGATCGAGACCGACTGCGTCGTGTTCCTCGCCTAGGCGCTGTCTCGTCGCCCGGCAGTTCGGCTCCGGCGGGGTCGCGGTGTTCATGGACGAACCCCGTCAGCGGTTCGACGGCCACCGGCCGCGTTGTCGAAGTTCCCGCCGTCCTCCAGCACGCCGGAAGGCATGGCCGACACCGGTACGCGGGAACTTCTCCGCCTTCCCGGATGGCGCCCCAACCCGCGCCCCGCACGACCTGCCGTGACGAGACGACCTCCAGCGGTCGTCCGAGACCGATTCGGACACCGATGCCCCGCACCACGTGGTGCGGGGCATCGTCATGCCGACGCCAACCCGTCGACTGTCCTATCTAGACTGTTCAGCGGTCACGGAAGCGGCGGTACGACGCCGGTCCGCTCATAGTCCGCGAGCTGACCGATCCGTCGCGAGTGCCGGTTCTCCCCCGAGAACGACACCGCCACGAACTCGTCGACGATCGCCAGTGCGTCGGACTCCGAGTGCATGCGAGCGCCCAACCCGATCAGGTTGGCGTCGTTGTGCTCCCGGGCCAGGCGGGCCGTCTCCGGACTCCACGCCAGCGCCGCACGGGCACCGTCCACCTTGTTCGCGGCGATCTGCTCGCCGTTGCCGGAGCCGCCCATGACGACACCGAGACTGCCCGGGTCGGCGACGACGCGACGGGCCGTCTCCAGGCAGAACGCCGGATAGTCGTCGTCCGGGTCGAAGGTGTGCGGGCCGACGTCCACGACGTCGATGCCCCTGCCGGTCAGATGCGCGACCAGCGCGGCCTTCAGATCGAAACCGGCGTGATCACTGCCGAGATATACGCGCATGGGCGCCATCATCGCAAGTCGGCGAGGACGAGACCGGCGCGGGCCTTCGGCGTGAACCAGGTGCTTTTGCGCGGCAGTTTGAGGCGTTGCAGGTTCACCGAGATGAAGTCGACGACGGCGACGGGCGCGATCAGGATCGCGACGTCGGCGCGCCCGGCGTCCACCTGTTCCCGCAGCCACGACGGCGGGTAGTCACCGCCGACGTAGGTGATCCGTTTGTCCCCGGCGTCCATGCCCAGGATGTCGTTGAACAGGATCGTCTCCACTCGCGCGTGGTCGAGGCGCTCCACGATGTCGCCGGTGATCGCCGGTAGGTTCACGACGTAGGACAAGCCGTCCAGGTAGAGGGCGATCGCGCCCGCCTCCGGGGTGACGAAGTCGTCGGCTTTCGTGATCACCGCGCCGCGAAGTTCCAGCTCCGCGATCAGGTGTTCGCCGTCGATCGGCAGCTCGGCGACGAGCCGGTGGTACGGGTCGATGGTCAGCGACGACGGCGTCGTCACGACCGCGAGGAACCGCGGCAGCTCGCCGACCTGCGCGGCGAGCGAGCGATGGTTGCCGTCGGCGACGATCAGTTCGCCACCGCCCGCCAGGGCCAGCAGCTCGGCCTGCCGTTCACCGGTGACGGGCCAGATCTCATGGACCCGACCGGCATCGTCGACATCGGACACCGCGGGCTCGCCCTGGCACGCCTCCTTCAGGGCCGCGTGCAGACGGTCCGTCTCGGCGTTCTGGACCAACAGGACCGGGGACAGCAGGTGACTCAAGGTCCGGTTCAGGGCGGCACGCTGCTTCACCTTCGCGATGAACACGTCCTCGTTGCGGATGACGCGGCCCGGCTCGCTCGCGCTGGTCGAGATCTCCTGCGTGTCGATCATGCAGAACAGCCCGTACGCCTCGTGGTCCGCACCGCTGATGCGGTACGCGACGGCGACGTCGTCGACGGCAGTGAAACGGCCGGTCTCCTGGAGCGCGGCCAAACGCTCGGCCGCGCCGGGCAGGCTCGCGTCGAAGTCGAGCTCCGCCGCGATCGCCTCAGGCGTGCGATCGGGCATCTCGACGGCGAGGATCGAGGTTGGATTCGCTTCGATGATCCGGGTGATCTTCGACTCATCGGCGAATTCGTCATAGTTCTGGGCGCCTGTGCCGCCGGTCGACAGCCAGGCTCGGTGTATCGGGTGCGCTGCGGTCACCCGTCGAGCCTAGAACCTTGGCCCGGCGTCAAACCAAGGAGTGGGACGGGTCGTCGTGTCGCGGTGACGACGATCGCGATGCGCGGCGACACGCCGATGCGTGACGATGCGGGCTACCGAGCCGGGACCGCCTGTGGCGACGGAACGTGCCAGACTCGCACAAGAATTCGCACCGAACAGCAAGGGAGCCCGCAACGTGGCGGATACACGCATACTCACCCAAACCGAAGCCGGTCAGCGCGCCCAGCTGCTGGACGTCGACGGCTATGACGTCGCTTTGGACCTGACTGGCGACGACAAGACCTTCGTGTCCACGTCGACGGTCGCGTTCCGCTGTTCGCAGCCGGGCGCCGACACGTTCATCGAGGTCGCGGCCGACTCGATCACGCGCGCGACCTTGAACGGCGAGAACGTCGACACGTCGACGTTCTCTCGCGACAAGGGTCTGACGCTCGTCGGTCTGGCCGCCGACAACGAGTTGGTGGTCGAAGCGGTGTTCCCGTACTCCTCCAGCGGTCAGGGTCTGCACCGCATGCGGGACCGCGTCGATGGTGAGTCCTATTTGTACAGCCAGTTCGAGGTGTCGGACGCGCAGCAGATGTACGCGTGCTTCGATCAGCCCGATCTGAAGGCCGCCTTCACCTTGCACGTGACGATGCCCGGCCACTGGCGCGCGATCTCGAACATGCCCGTCGAGAACGAGGACACCGCCGGCGACGTCACGACCGTCCACTTCGCCAAGTCGCCGCAGATGAGCACGTACATCACGGCGCTGTGCGCGGGGCCGTACCACGAGGTCACCGACACGCACGACGGAATCACGCTGGGCCTGTACTGCCGTCAGTCGATGAAGCAGTACCTCGACCCGGACGGTGTCTTCGAGATCACCAAGCAGGGCTTCGACCACTTCCACTCCGCCTTCGGCGTCCGGTACCCGCTGCCGAAGTACGACCAGATCTTCGCGCCCGAGTACAACATGGGCGCGATGGAGAACTTCGGCTGTGTCACGATCGCCGAGTCGTCGTACCTGTTCCGGTCGCAGGTGACCGAGTTCGAGCGCGAGCAGCGCGCGAACGTGATCCTGCACGAGATGGCGCACATGTGGTTCGGCGACCTCGTGACGATGCGCTGGTGGGACGACCTGTGGTTGAACGAGTCGTTCGCCGAGTGGGCGTCGCACTGGGCCAACGTCGAGGCCACCCGGTACACCGGAGCGTGGACGACGTTCCTGTCCCTGCGCAAGAACTGGGGCTACCGCCAGGACCAGCTGCCGACGACCCACCCGGTCTACACGGACATGCCGGACGTCGAGGCCGTCGCCACGAATTTCGACGGGATCACCTACGCCAAGGGCGCCAGCATCCTCAAGCAGCTGGTGGCCTATGTGGGCATCGAGCCGTTCAAGGCCGGCATCAAGGAGTACTTCGAGAAGCACCAGTGGGGCAACGCGACGTTCACCGACCTGCTGTCCAGCCTGGAGGCGGCGTCGGGTCGCGAACTGCGCGACTTCGCCGACACGTGGCTGCGCAGCGCGGGCGTGTCGACACTGCGTCCGACGGTCGCCGTCGACGCCGACGGCCGGTACACGTCCGTCTCCGTCCTTCAGGAGGTGTCGCCGGACTACCCGACCCTGCGCACGCACCGCATCGGCATCGGCCTGTACGACTTGGAGAACGGCGTCCTCAAGCGCCGCGACCGCATCGAGATCGACGTGACGGGCGAGCGCACCGAGGTGCCCGAACTCGTCGGCGTCAAGCGTCCCGATGTGCTGCTGCTCAACGATGACGACCTGACGTACTGCAAGCTGCGGTTCGACGACGAGTCCCTGTCCACCGTGATCGACCACATCGCGGCGTTCGACGACTCCCTGGCGCGCGCCCTGTCGTGGGCGGCCGCGTGGGACATGCTGCGCGACGGCGAACTGCGTGCCCGGGACTTCATCCGGCTCGTCATCGCCGGACTGCCCGCCGAGGACGACATCAACCTCGTCGCGGCGGTGCACCGCCAGATCGGCACCGCGCTGACCTACGCGGACCCGTCGACGACGGACCAGCTGCGCGCGGACCTCGCCGCGTGCGCGAAGACCGCGATGGAGGCGGCCGAGCCGGGCGGCGACATGCAGCGCGCGTGGGCGAAGGCCTTCGCGAGCTTCACCGCCTCCGACACCGACCTCGCGACACTGCGCGGTTGGCTCGACGGCACGGGAATCCCCGACGGTCTCGCCGTCGACACGGACCTGCGCTGGGGACTGCTCGTGGCTCTCGTCGGGCGCGGAGCGGCGACCGACGCCGACATCGACGCCGAGCTGGAGCGCGACAACACCGCCGACGGCGAGCGCCTGTCGCTCATCGCCCGCGCGGTCGTGCCGACAGCGGAGGCTAAGGCCGACGCGTGGCGGCGCATCACCGAGGAGGACGGCCTGCCGAACTTCGCGCGCCGGTCCCTCATGACGGGCTTCGCGCACCCCGACCAGGTCGACCTGCTGCGCCCATACGTCGCCCGGTACCTGGAACTGGTGCCGCAGATGTGGAAGCGCCTGGCGACCGAGCAGGCGCTCGAGTTCATCGGCTCCGGGTTCCCGCGTCTCGTCATCGAACAGGACACACTGGACGCGGCCGACGCGTGGCTGGCCGACCCGGCCTACCCGTCGGCGATGCGCCGGGGCGTGCTCGAAGGCCGCGACGACATCGCCCGGGCGCTGCGCGCTCGCGCGCGTGACGCCGCGTAACAATCCATAGGAGACGGGGCGGNGGCGACGGCCACCGCCCCGTCGTCATGTCACGGCGACTCATCACGATTGCCGGAGCGTCGACACCGCGATAGGCTCTCGCTCGAGAAGACGTTCCACAGTATCCGCTCTTGGACGGGAGTTCCACCACCTCATGGCCGTGACGCACAATCTCACCCACGATGAAGCCCGCGCCCGGTCCGCCCTCCTGGACGTCGACTCATACTCCGTCGATCTCGACCTGACGCGCGGCGACACGCTGTTCGGCTCCACCACGTCCGTCCGCTTCGTCTGCGCGACACCGGGTGCCGCCACGTTCATCGAGGTGTCCGCGGAACGGATCGTCTCGGCGTCCCTCAACGGCGAGCCCGTCGACGTCTCCGGCTTCGACCCCGCCGAGGGGCTGCGCCTCACCGGACTCGCCGCCGACAACACGCTCGTCATCGTCGCCGAGTTCGCGTACAGCGACGACGGCGAAGGCCTGTACCGGTTGACCGACCCCGCCGACGGGTCGACCTACCTGTACACGCACTTCGAGGCGAACAACGCGCAACGCGTCTACGCCTGCTTCGACCAGCCGGATCTGAAGGCGCGCTTCACGTTCACCGTCACACTGCCGTCGGAGTGGACCGCAGTGTCCAACATGCCGGTCGAACGACGCGCCGTCGACGCGGACTCGCAGACCGTCCGCTTCGCCGAGCTGCCCCGAACCAGCACCTACCTCACGGCCCTGTGCGCGGGGCCGCTGCACCACGTCCGCGACACCCACGACGGCATCGAGCTCGGCCTGTATTGCCGTGCGTCGATGGCCGAGCATCTCGACGCCGCCGAGCTCTTCGCCCTCACCAAGGGCGGCCTCGACCACTACCACCGGCACTTCGGCGTCCGCTTCCCACTCCCGAAGTACGACCAGGTCGCCATGCCCGAGTACAACTCGGGAGCGACCGAGAACTTCGGCTGCGTCGTGTACGCCGAGCAGTTGTTCGTCTTCTCCTCCGCCCCCGACGACTCCGCGCTGGAGCGCCGCGCGTACATCATGTTCCACGAGATGGCGCACATGTGGTTCGGTGACCTCGTCACACCTCGCTGGTGGGACGAGACCTGGCTGAAGGAGGCGTTCGCGACCTGGGCAGGACTGTGGACGACCGCCGAGACGACCCGGTTCACCCACGCGTGGACGACGTTCACCGTCGGCGAGAAGAACGCCGCCTACACCGCGGACGACCGCCCCACCACCCACCCCGTCTACGCCGCCGTCCCCGACGTCAAGATCGGCCGCGCCAACTTCGACGCCATCACCTACTGCAAGGGCGGGTCGATCCTCAGACAGCTCGCCGCGCTCCTCGGCATCGACGACTTCACCGCCGGCCTGCGCGACTACTTCGCCGAGCACGCGTTCGACGTCGCCGAGTTCGCCGACCTGCGGGCCGCCCTCGAAAAGGCGTCCGGGCAACAGCTCGACGACCTGGCCCGGCAATGGCTGTCCACCACCGGTTTCAACCGGATCAGCCCACGGATCACCGTCGACGAGACCGGCGCGATCACCGCGCTGACCATCGAACAGGACGGCGAACCGGCGAGGCGTCATCGGATCACCATCGGCCTGTACGACGTCGAGGGCGCGGTACTGCGACTGCGTCGCCGCGAGCCCGTCACCGTCGACGGCGCCACCACCGCCGTCACCGCCCTCATAGGAGAGACGCGACCCGACGTCGTCCTCCTCGACGACACGTCACAGAGCTACGTCGGCGTCGACCTCGACGACACGTCACTGCGAACGATCCTCACGGGAGCCCTCCCGGACGATCCACTCGCGCGCGCCGTCGTCTGGTCCGCCCTGTGGCGCCGCACCCGCGAACTCGACCTGGCGCCCGAGACCTTCCTCGACCTCATCGCCGACCGACTCCCCGCCGACGGCCACACCGCGATCGTGTCCACCATGCAGTACCTCACCGCGGGAACGATCCGCGCCGTCGACGACTCGCGCAAGACCGTCGTCGCCGAACGGCTCGCCGAGTCGTACGCGCGCGCCACTGACGCCGCCGATCCCGGCAGCCGTCTCCAACTGACGTGGGCGACCGCGTTCACCCGATACGCCCGCGCCGCCACGACGAGCCGGATCCTCCGAGACTGGCTCACCGGCACGAACGTCCCCGACGGACTGCGCGTCGACCAGTCCCTGCGGTGGGACATCGTTCACGCGCTCGCCGCCGCCGGTGAACTCACCGACAACGAACTCGACTCCGAAGCCGAGCGCGACACGACCACCCTCGGACGGCTCGCCGCGCTGACCGCCCGAGCGGCCCGACGCGATGCCGAGGCCAAAGAAGAATCGTGGCGGCTCCTCGAAGACCCGAGCCTCTCCGCGGCCGACCAGCGCGCGATCCTGTCCGGCTTCTGGCAGTTCGACCAATCCGAACTGCTGCGACCGTACGTGACCCGATTCCTCGACCTCATCGACACGCTGTGGGACGGCGGACACCACGAACGCGCCGGGCACGCCGTCCACTTCACGACCGCGTTCCCCACCGGAACCGACACGATCGAGGCGCTCGACCGCTGGTTGTCCATCGAGGACCGCCCCGCGACGCTGCGCCGCTTCGTCACCGAGGCGCGCTCCGAGGCGATCCTGCGGCAGCGCTCCATGATCCGCGACTGACCGGCCATTCGCGACCGACCGGCGTCGTCGGTCCTCGGCGTTACGATCGACCACGGCGCGACGGAGAGCCGGGCCACCACGGGAGGAACACATGAAGTCGTTCGTTGCGCTGCTGCGCGGCGTCAATGTCGGCGGACACAACAAGGTCGCCATGGCCGACCTGCGAAACCTGTTCACGGCGCTCGGCTTCACGAACGTCCGCACGTACATCCAGAGCGGCAACATCGTGTTCGGCGCGGACACGTCCGACGCCGCCGCGTTGGCGGAGACGATCCGGCTCGGCATCTCCCGCGAACTAAAAGTCGACTGTGGAGTCATTGTGCGTGACGCCGCCGAGCTCTCGGCCGTCATCGACGGCAATCCGTACGAGGACGAGGACGTCGACGAGTCGAAGCTCGGCGTGATCTTCCTGGCGGACGAGCCCAGCCCCGCACAGGCGGAGCGCCTCGTCGTCCCCGAGGGGATGCCCGAACGGATCGTCGTGTCCGGTCGGCACCTGTACGTCCTCTACCCCAACGGCATGGGACGGTCCAAGTTGGATCAATCGTTCTTCCGGAAGCGTCTCCCGAACACGACCACGACGACCCGGAATCTCCGCACAGTCCGCAGGCTCCACGACATGCTGATGGCCGACACGTAGGGCCGGCCGTCGCGTCGCGCCGTCAGATGGCGAGCATCGGCCCCAACGGCGTACCGCCGAGCAGGTGCAGGTGCACGTGGAAGACCTCCTGGCCACCGTGGCGCCCGGTGTTGAACATGAGCCGGTAGCCGTCTTCCGCGACGCCCTCGCTCGTGGCGATCGTGCCGGCGACGTCGATCAGGCGCCCAGCGAGCGCCGGGTCGGCGGCGGCGAGTTCGGCGGCGTTCGCGTAGTGCGCCTTCGGGATGACGAGCACGTGTGTGGGCGCCTTCGGCGTGATGTCGCGAAACGCCAGCACGTCGTCGGTGTCGGCGACGACGGTCGCGGGGATCTCGCCCTCGACGATGCGGCAGAACAGGCAGTCGGTCATGTCCTCATCGTAGGAGGTCGGCCCGTCCACCCGCCGCGTCGACCGCGCCGTCGGACTCGATCGGCTCAATCGGGGACGTCTCGGGTCGACCGGTCGCGTCGCACGCGAGTCCGCGATGGCGGTGCGTCCTGCTCGGCCGAGCACCGCCGTCACCAGGCACTTCAGCTCACGTTCAGCGGGCTTTAGCGTGGCTTCAGCGTTTCCGGTCTACGTTCAAGCCAGGGGAGGAGGATGGCGGCCCCCACGAGGAAGCCACTGTCGACGGTCACCGGTCGACCGTCGACGGGGAAGACGTCGCGGGCGGTGGCCATGACGACCACCGCCCGGGTCGATCAGGCGTGGCCGTTGAAGGCGTCGCGCACCCGAGAAAAGAAACCGTTGCCGCGCACCGGCTCCACGATCTCCTCATCACGCAAGACGGCGAGCTCCTGAAGGAGGCGCTCCTGCTCCGGGTCGAGCTTCGTCGGGGTACGGACGTCCAGGTGGACGAACAGGTCACCCCGGGCGTCGCCGCCGCGCAGCTTCGGCACGCCGGCCCCGCGAATGCGCAGGGTCGAACCCGGCTGTGTCCCGGCGTGGACGTCCACCTGCTCCTCACCGTCCAATGTGCTGACGGTGAGGCGGGTACCGAGCGCGGCCGCCGTCATCGGGAGCCGCAGTTTGCAGTGCAGGTCGTCGCCGTCCCGAGTGAAGACGTCGTGCGGCTTCTCGCGGATCTCGACGTACAGGTCACCGGCGGGGCCGCCGCCGGGGCCGACCTCACCCTGCCCGGCGAGGCGGATGCGCATGCCGTCCTCGACGCCCGGCGGGATCTTGACGGTCAGCTTGCGCCGAGTGCGGACGCGTCCGTCGCCGCCGCATTTGCCGCAGGGGTGCGGGATGATCGTGCCGTACCCGGAGCAGGCCGGGCAGGGACGGGCCGTGACGACCTGCCCCAGGATCGTCCGTTGGACGCTCTGCACCTCGCCCGCGCCCCCACAGGTGTCGCAGGTTTCGGGCTGGGTGTCATCGGCGGCTCCGGAGCCCTCGCACGTCCCGCACACGACGGCCGTGTCAACGGTGATGGGCGATTCCATGCCGAAGGCGGCCTCGGAGAGTTCGAGGTCGAGCCGCAGCACCGCGTCGGAGCCGGGACGGCGTCGCGGTCGCGGGCCGCGTCCGCCACCGGCGCCCATGCCTCCGCCGCCGAAGAAGGCGTCCATGATGTCCTGGAAACCCATGAACGGCCCGGCTCCACCGGCCGGTCCCGCGCCGCCACCGCCCGGCGCGAGGGGGTCTCCGCCCAGGTCGACCATCTGCCGCTTCTGCGGGTCGGACAGGACCTCGAACGCCGCGTTGATGTCCTTGAACTTCTCGTGGGCTTCGGAGGACGGATTGACGTCGGGGTGGAACTCGCGCGCGAGTTTGCGATACGCCTTCTTCAACTCGTCCGGGGTGGCGTCGCGGGAAACGCCCAATATGCCGTAATAATCCTTGGCCACGTGTGCTCTCGTTGTCTTCTTGGTAGCGGGTCAGATACGGGTGTCAGCTTTGCGCGAGGATCTTGCTGACGTAACGGGCGACCGTACGGACCGCCGCGATCGTGCCGGGATAGTCCATCCGGGTCGGGCCGACGACGCCGAGCCCACCGACGATGGACCCGAGCGGGCCGTAACCGGTGGAGACGACGGACGTGCCCGCCAGCCCGGCGATGTCGTTCTCCTCGCCGATGCCGATGTGCAGGGTCGTGCCGGAGTCGATCTCGCCGAGCAGCTTCAACAGCACGACCTCCTCCTCCAGCGCTTCGAGGATCGGCCGCAGCGAACCGGCGAAGTCGACCGAGTGCCGGGTCAGGTTGGCCGTACCCGCCAGCGCGATGCGTTCCTCGCCTCGCTCGACGAGGGTCTCCAGCATGACGCCCGCTAGCACCGTCATCACGGACGTCAGTTCCGGCGGGCATTCCGACGGCAATGCCGTGATCAGCGGTGAGGTCTCGGTGAGCCGGACACCGACGAGTTTGTCGTTGATCAGGGTCCGGATCCGCAGGACGTCGTCGGCGGACAGTTCGGTGGGCATGTCGAGCACGCGCTGCTCGACCCGGCCCGTGTCGGTGATCATGACGAGCATCACGCGGGAGTCGCTGATCTGCACGAGCTCGATGTGCCGGACGCTGCTGCGCGACAGGCTCGGGAACTGGACGACGGCGACCTGCCGCGTCAGCTGGGCGAGCAGGCGCACCGTCCGGTACACGACGTCGTTGAGGTCGACGGCCTCGTCGAGGAACCGATGGACGGCCCGACGTTCGGCGGCCGTCAGCGGTTTGATGGTGCTCAAACGGTCGACGAACAGCCGGTAGCCCTTCGTCGTCGGGACTCGCCCGGCGGAGGTGTGCGGCTGGTGGATGTAGCCGTCGTCCTCGAGGGCGGCCATGTCGTTGCGGATCGTGGCCGCCGACACGCCGAGTCGATGCCGGTCGACGAGGGCCTTGCTGCCGACCGGTTCCTGCGTCGACACGTAGTCCTCGACGATGGCGCGCAGCACTTCGAGCTTGCGGTCATTGATCGACATCGCTCGCTGCACCTCCCTCAACCGGTGTTCGTCGCGCCTGGCACTCGACCCAGACGAGTGCCAAGCCTACCTGGTACCGCCCACCGATCGCCCGCCCGAGAGCAACCCCGGTCACGTGATGGCGATCCCTGGTCACGCCGGTGGCGAAATCGTTCCGTCCGGCGACAGCCGAACACCGGCGTCGCCGAAGTCCGCGGACAGCTCCGTGACGTCGGCGATGCCGCCGCCGGCCGCGTCGAAGGCGGGGTATCCGCCGTCGACCATGAGGGTCGCGACGACCTTGCCGGACAGGAATTCGCCGTCCGGCGTCAGCTGAACCGAGAGGATCGCGCCTCGCCCTAGGGGTCCGTTGGCGCTCAGGACGCCGTACCCGGCGAAGTTGCCGAGGCTGTGCGCCACGAGGCGGCCCTTGTAGAACTCCATGCCGCGCAAGACGTGCGGGCCGTGGCCGAGGACGAGGTCGGCACCGGCGTCGATCGCGGCACGGGCCACCGCCGTCGAGTCGCCCCGGTCCTCCCCCGCGAAGGTCTCCGGACCACCGGTCACGTGGCGGTGGTCGACGCCCTCGGCGCCGACGTGCATGCTCAACACGACGATGTCGGCGCGCTGCGCGGCGGCGTCGACGAGGGCCGTGACGGCGCTGACGTCGAGCAGGTTGGTGTAGAAGTCGTAAGTCGCGACACCGACCACGGCGACGGTGGCGTGCGGGGTCTCCAGTTCGACGATCTCGCCCTTGACGCCGGCGAGCGGGATGCCCTCGGCGTCGAGCGCGGCACGGGTGTCGCCGACGCCGTCGGGTCCGGCGTCG
Source organism: Stackebrandtia soli (assembly GCF_965137155.1). Classification (NCBI taxonomy): domain Bacteria; kingdom Bacillati; phylum Actinomycetota; class Actinomycetes; order Glycomycetales; family Glycomycetaceae; genus Stackebrandtia; species Stackebrandtia soli. The sequence continues at coordinate 15,306 of NZ_CBCRZX010000041.1, read as the reverse complement.
AAGCCGTGGTTGTTGGCGATGTTGAGAACGGTGAATCCGGCGTCGGCGAGCACCGGCGCGTACGCGGGAGGCATGCGGATGTAGACGCACTCGTCGTCCTCGCCGCATTTCTTGAAGTCGGTGCGTTCCGACAGGGGGCCTTCGAGGTTGCCGAAGACGACGTCGCCGCTGAGGTGTTCGGACACCCGGTCGAAGAAGCCGGCCGCGGCGTTCGGCGGGAGCGCGTCGGGGATCGCGCCCATGACGGTGTCTCCGACACCGGTGATCGTGACCGATCGGACGGCGGGCGCGTCGGGGGACGGCGACGTCGAGGTGTCGGCCGCCGGAAGGAACGATCCCGTCGGTTCGGGCCGCAGCCACATGGCGAGCAGCGCCACCGCGACGACGGCGACGGTCGCCAGGGCGACGGGCAGCGGCCAACGTGGGCGGGGCGCGGCATGGACGGGTGAATAACGCGCGGACATGGTGGGAATTCCCAGGGGTGGGGCGGCCGGGTGGCCGACGGGTCAGTCGATCAGGTCCCGCACCACGGCGTCGGCGAGGAGCCGTCCCCGCAGGGTCAGGATGGCGCGACCGGTCGTGAACGCCGCCTCGTCGAGGAGTCCTCGCTCGACGGCGTCGCGCGCGGCGTCACGGCCGGGGCCGTTCAGCGACGATATCGCCAAACCCTCACGGAGCCGCGTACGCAACATCACGGTTTCGACATAACGCTGATCACTCGTCAAGGTCTCGCGACCTGCGGCCGGCGACTCGCCCGCCTCGAGTTGGCGGGCGTATCGACTGGGGTGCTTCACATTCCACCATCGAAGACCGCCGATATGACTGTGCGCTCCGGGCCCGAAGCCCCACCAGTTGTCGCTGCGCCAGTACAGCAGGTTGTGCCGACATTGCGCCACCGGCGTGGTGGCCCAGTTCGACACCTCGTACCAGGTCAGCCCCGCGTCGGTGAGCAGGCGCTCGGCCGCGAGGTACCGGTCGGCGGCGACGTCGTCGCTCGGGTACGGCAGGTCGCCGCGCCGGATTCGGCGCGCGAGCGCGGTGCCGTCCTCGACGATGAGGGCGTACGCGGACACGTGGTCGGCGCCGACGTCGATCGCGGCACGGACGCTCGCGGCGAAGTCGTCGGGGGTCTCCCCGGGGGTGCCGTAGATCAGGTCGAGGTTGACGTGGTCGAAGCCGACGTCGCGGGCGGTGCGGGCGACGTCGAGCGCGCGACCCGGCGTGTGATCTCTGTCCAATATCGACAGTACGTGTCGGGAGGTCGACTGCATCCCCAGCGACAGTCGTGTGAAACCGCCGCGCCGAAGTGTCGACAGGTAGGCGGCGTCGACGGATTCGGGGTTGGCCTCGGTGGTGACCTCCGCATCGTCGGTGAGGCCGAAGGTGTCGGCGACCATGGACACGATCGCGGTCAGTTCGTCGGCGCGCAGCAGCGTCGGGGTGCCGCCACCGACGAAGATCGTCGACGCGGGCGGCGCCGATCCACCGGCGACTCGCTTGGCGAGCGCGAACTCCTGGGCGAGCGTCTCCAGGTAGTTGTCGCGGCTCGCGCCGCCGCCGAGTTCGGCGGCGGTGTAGGTGTTGAAGTCGCAGTAGCCGCAACGGGAGGCGCAGAACGGAACGTGCACGTAGACGCCGAAGTCGCGCCGCTCCATCCCGTCTAGGGCGGCGGCGGGCAGGGCCCCGTCGCGCGGGGCCGGTTCACCTTCGGGCAGCGCGCTCGGCACGCGTACTACCGTACGTGCCATGACGAATGGCAACACGGACGAGTTGGTCACATACGTCGTGGAGCGCGGTATCGCGACGCTGACCTTGAACAGTCATCACAATCGGAACGCCTTGTCAGCGGCGTTGATGCGGCGTCTGCTGGAGCTCTTGGGGGCGGCGGTCGCCGACGACGCGGTGCGGGTCGTCGTGTTGTCGCATGAGGGGACGGTGTTCTGCTCCGGCGCGGACCTGAAGGAGACGGCGGCGGCCCGACGTGCCGGGGAGGTGCCCGCGGCGTTGTTGACGGAGGTGCTGGCGGCCCTGTGGGAGTGCCCGAAGCCGACGATCGCGGCGGTGAAGGGTTCGGCCAGGGCGGGTGGGCTCGGCCTGATCGCGGCGTGTGACATCGCCGTGTGCTCGGGCGAGGCCTCGTTCGCGTTCACGGAGGTCCGCCTCGGCGTCATCCCGGCGGTCATCTCCGCGCCCGTCCTTCGTCGACTGTCGAGCCGCGACGCGACGGAGCTGTACCTGACGGGGCGGGTGTTCACCGGCGACCACGCTCGGCAGATCGGGCTGGTCACGCACGCCACCTCGTGGTCTGATGTGGATCAGACGGTGGCGGACTATGCCGCCGACATCGTCCGGGGCGCGCCGAAGGCCTTGGCGGGCACCAAGACGCTGCTGCGACGCGGCGAGGAGGACCTGCGGGGCGAGCTCGCCGCGCTGGCGACCACGTCGGCGGGTTTCTTCCTGTCGGATGAGGGCAGGGAGGGTGTGGCGGCGTTCGCGGAGAAGCGCGACCCGTCCTGGATTCCCGACGCCTGACCAACACTCAGCCATCGATAGACGACAATACCGAGTCGATTTGACCGAACTGTTCGGATTGCCCCGATTACGGGTGCGTACCATGTGATGTCCTCGCTTCGCTCTCGCTCGCAGGAGGACTCATGCGTCACCGTCGGGTCGCGGCAATCGCGACCGTCGTTCTCGCCGGTACCGTGATGGCGGGTTGTTCCGGAATGGACCGTCTTGGGACGGCACCGACCCCGGACTGCACGGTCGCCAGCGACGGACACGTCGTGGAGTTGGAGTTCGCGCAGGCCGCCAACGCGGCGACGATCACGGCCGTCGGGGTGGGGCGGGGTCTGCCGCCGCGCGCGATGATCGTGGCGTTGGCGACCGCCTGGCAGGAGTCGAAGCTGCACAACATCGACTACGGGGATCGCGACTCGCTGGGGCTGTTCCAGCAGCGACCGTCTCAGGGTTGGGGCAGCGAGGAGGAGATCCTCGATCCCCGGTACGCGGCCACCGCGTTCTACGAGCACCTCGAGCGGGTGCCGGAATGGGAGTCCATGCGGGTCACCGACGCCGCGCAGACGGTGCAGCGCAGCGCGTTCCCCGAGGAGTACGAGCAATGGGCCGACGACTCGGCGGCCATGGTCGACGCGTTCACCGGCGTCACCCCGAAGGCGCTGCGCTGCGTCCAGGTCGAGCGGCCCGGCGAGGGCGTGTCGACTTCGGACCTCGGCCGGGCCCTGTCGTTGGACTGGGGCGAGTCGGCCGAGTACGTCGAGATCGACGGCGGCATCGCCGTGTCGGTGTCGTCGGTGGAGGACGGGTGGCGGTACGCGTCGTGGCTCGTCGCGCATTCGACGGAGCGGGGCATCGCCACGGTGGAGTTCGACGGGCGTCGGTGGCACGCCGAGTCGGGTGAGTGGGAGACGCCGGAGGCCGCGGGCGACGACGCGACCGTCATCGCCACCGTCCATTGAGGCATCAGTAGCGGCTGAAGAGGTTCCGCACTCCCGCGCCGAACATGATCAGGCCGGAGATCAGCCCGGCGGCGGTGAGGATGACCGCCCAGGTGTTGCGGTCGACGTCCGCACGAGACCAGTTGTTCGACGTCATCCCCGCGCTGGCCAGGGGGAACTGGTTGCCGATGTCGGTGGGAGTGAACTCGGATCCGCCGAAGGTCTGCTCGTAGGTCTCCCCGTCGTCGGCCTCCACGTCGACGCGGCAGCTCCACCAGTAGCCGACGCCGCTCAGACTGACCGGGCCCTCCTCGGCGCATTCGACGACGGTGCCGACGGCGCTCGAGCGCGAGTCCAGGTCGTCGACATTGGCGACGCCTCCACGAAAGTTGATCGCCGTCCACCCCGTCGTGAACAAAGCGACACCGAGAAAGATCAACAGCACCGGCGATCGGGTAGCACCGCGTACGTCGGTTGTGGACACGCTCCACGCTCCTCACCCATGACTGTCCGATATGGCGTTAATGGATCGCCACGGTCTACCGTATCGGTTCGTCACGGGACCGCCGGACCTGATCGGTCGGCGACGGCGGTCGGCGGCCGAAGACGACGCGGTGGCCCGCGCCGCCTTCGGCCATTCGATCACAGCACGTACGGCATCCGGGTGTATTCGGTGGCGAAGTCTCCGGTTCCGTCGAAGTAGTTCGAGACGAGGTAGGCGGGGTCGAGTCCGATGAGGCCGCGTTGCAGGTGGTCCCCGTCGTCGCTGTCGTCCCAACGCCACGGCGTCATCGCGGCGTTGTCCTTGCCGTCGTCACCGGCGAGCGCTCCTTCGGAGGCGAAGGTCCGCGAGTCACCACGGTGGTCCCACAGTTGGCCGGGGCCGAAGAGGTCGATCAGCTCGTACGAGACACTGCGATCGTTGCCGCCGTCGGGTAGTTCGCCGTGGCCGCCGGGGTGGTAGACGATGCCGTCTCCGCCGGGGAACTCCTCGCCGCTCCAGGCGTAGATGCCGTGGCCTTTAGCTTCCTGCTCGATCGTGGGCCGGTCGAAACCGTCCACATTCTGCATGATGATCTCGCCGTCGACGCTCTGACCGCCGTCGACGAACGGGCTGCCGGGCGGCGTGTACGACCAGAAGTGCGTGTGCGCCACCGTGATCATGCCCTCGAGCGCGCCGTAAGTCGTGCCGTCCTTGCGAACGGTCAACAGGACGCCCTCGAGGTCGTTCTCGTGGTGGTCGATGTTGAACGGGTCCCACCAGTCGACCCAGTCGCGCGGGTGGAAGTACGCGTAGACGATGAACCAGTGGGTCGCCGTCTCCGAGACCGAGTAGTAGGCGGCGCCGGTCAACCGGTCGGTCAGCACCTCCTGGTTCTCCCAGTTGTCGCGCATGTCCCAGTCGCCGTCGAAGTCCATTCGCGACAGATAGTCGGCGTCGGCGTCGCTGTCATCGACGTCCTGGTACAACACGGGGGCCCAGCGCTGGACGAGGTCGGCGTCGCCGACCGAGGCGTGCCCGGCGGGGGCGGCGACGCCGAGTGCGGTGACGGTCGTGACGACGGCCAGGCTCGCGGCGGCGAGCGATCTTCTCATGTGGTCCTCCCAGATGAATGGGGCCGGTAAGGAACTTACACATTGAGATATGTAAGAGTTTCACATTCTATGGGTGGGATCGTCAGCGTGTCATCACCCGGGTAAGGCCGCGCCGAGGTCGACGCGACCATGGCGGCGTCCGACACCCGCCGCGCCTCTTCCAGTGCCGCGCCGCGATCGCCGTCGTTCGGTGGTCCGCCAGCACGCCGCCCGCGTTCGCCGAACCGCCGTCAACCAGATCGCCCCGCACCACGTCCGCAGTGACGTCACCTTCGCGGCCGCCGGACCGCGACATTCCCCCACCCACGACAGGCATCGGCGCCATACGACGATTCGACGAACGCGGCACCACCACGAGGGTCGGCGTCGACGACCGCGACAGCCCCATCGACCTGTGATGATCCGAGGAGAACGTTCAACGAGTACGACGAAGTGGGCTCACCAACGCCGACGACGTCCTCGCCCATTCATATGAGTCCTCTTCGGACTCATTGGTCGTGCTGGGGACGAGCCGTCCCCCGCCGCCGCGCACGGGCCACCTCACACCCGCGACACCCGAAACGGCGATCCTGCCGACGAGCGCCCGCCGAGATCGGCGGCGCGTGGCCGGGCGGATCGTCGTCTCGGACGCCTCCAGAGGCGGCGTCGGTCCGTGGTCGCTGCGCCCGCGGCCGCCCCCCGACAGGCGCCGCTCGGCGTACGCGTCACGACGGTCGGCGACCACGCGCGGCGACCGCTCAGCCAGCTCGTGGCCTTCGCGGCCGCCCTCACACGGCGACGCCGTCTTCACGATCACGACCCTCGACGGGTCCCGGTCGTCGAACGGCACGACCACGCCGCCCAGGCGCTACTTCTTGCGCTCGCCCGTCGAACCGTCCGAGGTCAGGGCGGCGATGAAGGCCTCCTGCGGGACCTCGACCCGGCCGACCATCTTCATGCGCTTCTTGCCTTCCTTCTGCTTCTCCAGCAGCTTCCGCTTACGACTGATGTCACCGCCATAGCACTTGGCGAGGACGTCCTTGCGGATCGCGCGAATGTTCTCGCGGGCGATGATGCGCGAACCGATCGCCGCCTGGATCGGGACCTCGAACTGCTGCCTCGGGATCAGCTTGCGCAGCGTCTCCGTCAACCGGACCCCGTATGAGTAAGCCTGATCCTTGTGGACGATCGCGGAGAACGCGTCGACCTTCTCCCCCTGCAACAGGATGTCGACCTTGACGAGGTCCGCCACGGCGTTGCCGGTGGTCTCGTAGTCGAGCGACGCGTAGCCCTTCGTCTTCGACTTCAACTGGTCGAAGAAGTCGAAGATGATCTCCGCCAACGGAAGCGTGTACCGCAACTCGACGCGCTCCGGGGACAGGTAGTCCATCCCCTGCAGGGAACCGCGCCGCGACTGGCACAGCTCCATGACGGCGCCCACGTAGTCGTTGGGGGTCAGCACGGTCGCCTTGACCATCGGCTCGAACACCTCGGCGACCTTCCCGTCGGGGAACTCGCTCGGGTTCGTCACGACGACCTCGGAGCCGTCGTCGAGGGTGACGTCGTAGACGACGTTCGGCGCCGTCGAGATCAAGTCCAGACCGAACTCGCGCTCAAGCCGCTCGCGAATGATCTCCAGGTGCAGCAGGCCGAGGAACCCGCACCGGAACCCGAACCCGAGCGCGGCGGATGTCTCGGGTTCGTACGTCAGGGAGGCGTCGTTCAACTTGAGCTTGTCGAGCGCCTCACGCAGGTCGGGATAGTCCGAGCCGTCGATCGGGTACAGCCCCGAGTAGACCATCGGCTTGGCCTCGGCGTAACCGGCGAGCGCCGTCGTCGCCGACCGGTGCAGGCCCGTCACCGTGTCACCGACCTTCGACTGGCGGACGTCCTTCACACCCGTGATGAGGTACCCGACCTCGCCGACGCCGAGACCGACCGACTTGACCGGCTCCGGCGAGATCACGCCGATCTCGAGCAGTTCATGAGCGGCCTGTGTGGACATCATCTTGATGCGTTCGCGCGGCGACAACTGGCCGTCGATGACACGAACGTAGGTGACGACGCCACGGTAGGAGTCGTAGACCGAGTCGAAGATCATCGCGCGAGCGGGCGCGTCCGGATCCCCCACCGGCGCGGGGAACTGCGCGACGATCGCGTCCAACAGCTCCGCGACACCCGCGCCGGTCTTACCCGAGACGCGGAAACAGTCCTCCGGTTCACACCCGATCAGGTGCGCCAGTTCCTCCGCGTACCGCTCCGGCTGTGCGGCGGGCAGGTCGATCTTGTTCAGGACGGGAATGACCGTGAGGTTGTTCTCCAGGGCCAGGTACAGGTTCGCCAAGGTCTGCGCCTCGATGCCCTGCGCCGCGTCGACGAGGAGAACCGCGCCCTCGCACGCCGCGAGAGACCGCGACACCTCGTACGTGAAGTCGACGTGGCCGGGGGTGTCGATCATGTTGAGGACGTACTCACCGCCGACGTCCGAACCGGCGCTGACCTTCCACGGCAGCCGCACGGCCTGGCTCTTGATGGTGATGCCGCGTTCCCGCTCGATGTCCATCCGGTCGAGGTATTGGGCGCGCATCTGCCGTTGCTCGACGACGCCCGTCAACTGCAGCATCCGGTCGGCCAACGTCGACTTTCCGTGGTCGATGTGCGCGATGATGCAGAAATTGCGGATCCGGGAAGGGTCCGTGGCGCCGGGCGCGAGTTTCACTGGCACGTCCGTTCGTTTCGTGTGCGGTGGGAAGACCCCCCATGATCCCATGACCGCGCCGCGCGCCTACCGCCGACGACGCCACAGCGTGCCGCGCCGCACGTCCACACCGACGCCGCCACAACTTGAAATCGTGTTGCCGTCGACGCCGCCACTCGGCAGGATCAACGACCATGACAACCCGCTTCGGTGTACCCGTGCCCTACGAGGCGACCGCGGTACGGATCGGCGTGGACGAGCTTCCCGCCGACGTCCGCGCCGAGATCGCCGCACAGATCGGCGGACCCATCGCGTCCGTGCGCATGGCCGGCGGCGGATTCAGCGGCGGCTTCGCCGCGATCGTCACAGCGGAGACCGGGCGACGGATGTTCGTCAAGGCGTCGGGCCCCGACCTGCCCTTCGTCCTCAACGCCTACACGGCCGAAGCGCACATCTCCGCGCTCCTCCCCGACGAGATCCCGGCACCCCGACTCCAATTCTCGTCCCAAGTGGATGAATGGGTCGTCCTCGGTTTCGAGGCCATCGACGGGAAGGCCCCGCGCATACCGATCTCCCCCGACGAGTGGACCCTCATGTTGCGGGCGTGGGAGACGGCCGCCGACGCCCTGACGCCGATCCCCGCGTCCCTGCGCGACTACCCCCTCCCCAACTGGGCGACCGAGGACCTCTCGGGCTTCCAACGATTCACCGCGACGGCGTCCGGAGACATCTCGCCCACCATCCCCGAACGATTCGCGACCCACGTCGACGAACTCGCCGCGCTCGACAGCCACATCAACGCCGCCGTGACCGCCGACGCCGTCATGCACGGCGACCTGCGCCCCGACAACATGGTGCTGCGCGAGAACGACGCCGTCATCTGCGACTGGAACTGGCCGTGCGTCGGCGCGCCGTGGTTCGACACCGTCGCGCTCCTCGTCCCCGCGCACGCCGAAGGGCACGACGCCGACGGGATGTTCTGGAAGCACTCGACCTCGGCCGGCGTCGACGGGGAGCAGCTCGACACGGTGCTCGCCGCGATCGCCGGTTACTATCTGGCGGGCAGTCAAGAGCCCCCGCCGTACCGGGTGTCGCCGCATATCAGGGCACATCAGCGGTGGAGCGCGTTGGCGACCCTCGACTGGTTGGCGAACCGACGCGGCTGGTAAAGTTGCTCGTCGCGCGCCGTGGCGCCCATTGCGTTGCGCGCCGACTGCTTGTTAGGAAGTACCCGCTCGACAATCGAGCACCATCAGAGAGACCGAGGCTTCAAGCGTGGCGAACATCAAGTCCCAGATCAAGCGCAACCGGCAGAACGAGAAGGCCCGGCTGCGTAACAAGGCCGTGAAGTCGTCGCTGAAGACCGCGATCCGGAAGTTCCACACCGCGGCCGCAGCCGGCGACTCGACTGCCGCCGCCGTTGAGCTGCGCGCCGCCGGGCGTCTGCTCGACAAGGCCGTCAGCAAAGGCGTGATCCACCGCAAGCAGGCTGCGAACCGCAAGTCGGCCATCGCGCTGAAGCTCAACTCGCTCGCGGGCTGACCCCGGCGCCGTCTCAGGACGGCGGCCCTCACCGGGGCCCGGCGCGACGGCTCGCCCGGTTGGGCGGCGGGCGCAGTGCCAGGCGCGCCTAAACTTCCGTGGTCGACACGGCGCATCCGCGCCGCAGGCTTCGACGACGACCATTCTTGACGCGGTCACGACGTTCTCGACGTCGTGACCGCGTTCATGCGTGCCTGACGCCGGCGACCCCCAGCGGCTTCTCGACTCCCACCGCGCCGTCCACCCCGGCAGTTCACGCCCCGCACCGACAGTGGCGGGTTCGTCTCGCCCTTGGCCGCCGGTGACGTCCTACACGACACCCACCCCCACAGTCCTCTGTGGGTTCTCCACAATCACGGCGTTGTCCACACCCTCGACGAACCGGATTTGACGCCTAAGCGTGCCCACCAGCTAGGCTCGAAGCCAATGGGGAGGAGGTTTGGAGGCCCCCGAGCCTCTCCCGTTGCTCACGACGATCCCCCGCGAACACAGCTCACGAGGCAATCCACCCGCCCGTGAACCGCTCGCCTCGCTACTGGGAGCGCGCGGCGGCGATCGCCAGAATCGCCCGCTCCAGCGCGTACGCCCGATCCTCTGAACCGCCCTTGACCTCGGCGTTCAAACCGGCCGTCACCGCCATCGCGTCGACGAGCCCGTCCGGGGTCCATCCCCGCGACTGCTGCTGCGCCTTCTCCACCTGCCACGGCGCCATCCCCAACTGAGACGCCAGCGAGAACGCGCTCCCCCGAACTCCGGCGACCTTCGCGATGTTGCGGACACCCGTCGCCAACGCGTCCGCCAACGGCACGGGATCCACACCCACCGACAGCGCCCACCGCAACGAACCGAGCGCGCCGGCGGTGTCCCCCGCGACGGCCGCGTCCGCCACGGCGAACCCGGTCACCTCCGCACGGCCCCGGTAATACTGCGCCACGACATCGACGGTGATCTTCCCGTTCGTATCGGCGACCAGTTGGGAGCAGGCCGCCGCGATCTCCCGCAGGTCATGGCCGATGGCGGTGATCAGCGCCTCCGCCGCCCCCGTCTGGCACGAACCGCCCAGCCGCCGCAGTTCCTCCTTGACGAACGACACCCGCTCCGTCGCCCGCTTGACCTTGGCGACGGTCACGACGTCAACCCCGGCCTTGCTCAAACCGTCGGCGAGCGCCTTGCCCTTCTTCCCCCCGGCGTGAACGATGACGAGGTGTACGTCGGGTGATGGCTGCTTCGCGTGGTCGAGGAGCGCGGCGGCGAGATCCTTCTTCGCGTCCTGGGCGTTCTCGATGACGACGATCGCGCCACCCCCGAACAGGGTCGGGCTCGTGTGAACGGCGAGCTCCCCGGGCGTCAGGTCTCCCGCGGACAGCTTGTGCACCTGGGTGCCCGGGTCGGTCTTCTTCGCGGAGGCGACGACCTCCCCGACGGCGCGCTCCGCCAAGAGGTCCTCGTCTCCCAACACGAGCCGTACCAGCGGTGTCGTCGTCATGGCGTCATCCTCGCAGGCGTTGCACGATCAGCCGGTGGCCGGGTACGTCACCACGGCAGCAGGTCTTCCTTCCACAGGTATTGCACGAGCATGGCGACGCACATGACCACGACGATCGGTCGGATCAGTCTGGCGCCGCCGCGATGCACGATGATCGCTCCGACGTACGCTCCGGCGATCTGCCCGATCGCCATGATTCCGCCGAGCACCCACATCAGTTTTCCTCCAATGAGGAACACGACGAGGGCGGCGATGTTCGTCGCGAAGTTCAGGGTCTTCGCCTGGGCCGTCGCGGCGACCAGGTGCTGCCCGCGAAGTGAGACGCCGGCGGCTGTGAAGAACGATCCGGTTCCGGGACCGAAGGCGCCGTCGTAGAAACCGATCCCGGGAACGACCATCGAATGGTATGTCCGCGTGGACATGCGCGGATCCCGCGACTCGGTGCCGTTGCCGGGCATGAACACGAAGTACAGGCCGATGGCGACGAGAACCACGGGAACGGCGACCTGCAGCGTGTCGGTCCGCACGAATTGAATGCTGACGGCACCGAGTGCCGCGCCCGCCAGCGCGCACAGGAACGGCACCGTCAGTTGCACCCCGTCGGTGAGGCCACGGCGGCGCATGGACACCGCCGACGTCAACGTGCCGAAGCTGCTTTGCAGTTTGTTCGTCGCGAGGGCGTGAACCGGGGGCACCTGAGCCAGGAGCAGCGCGGGCAGAGTCAGGAGGCCGCCTCCACCCGCGACCGCGTCAACGCACCCGGCGAGCAGCGCGACCACGAACAGCATCAGCAGCAAGGTCGGGGCGACGGTCTCCACGGCGCGATTGTGCGGTCGTCTCAGCATGGCATCGGTATCGACCCAGACGAATGTGACCTACCATCCACCATATGGCCGTCCATCTCACGATGTGGTCGCCACGCTCATTCCCTCCTTCCCGACGACGAGCGCGATATCCCCGGACCGGTCGGTGCGTTCGACCCTCGCACCACCGCGTTTCAAGCGATCAACTATCGATCGGTGTGGATGCCCGTAGCCGTTGTCCTCGCCCACCGAGATCACCGCCAGCGACGCCCCCACCGCCTCGATGAATCCGGGCGCACCATTCGCCGAACCATGATGCGGAACCTTCAACACATCGGCGGCGATTCCCGACCCATCCGCAAGCAGGCGCTGCTGGGTCTCCTCCTCGATGTCACCGGTGAGCAGCACGGACACCCCGTGAGTCTCGGCCCTCAGCACGATCGACGCGTTGTTGGGACCGTCCAGACCCGCGGAAGATCCCGATAGGACGCTCAAGGTCACCTCCCCGACGGTGAACCCGTCCCCGACGCTCGGCCCCCACCTCCGCGACGCGCTCGCGGCCTCGGCGAACCGGTCCTCGGCTTCACCGGCGGGCAGGTCTCCGGGCACCAGGATGCCGCCGACCTCCCGCCCCGAGTAGACCCCGGACAGGCCGCCGACGTGATCCATGTGCGCGTGGGTGATGACGAGCAACGGAACCCGACGAACCCCCAACCTGTCCAGGCAACCGTCCATCAGTTCGGGGTCGGGCCCCGTGTCGACGACGATCGCCTCTCCCTGCCCCACCGACAGCACGACCGCGTCTCCCTGCCCGACATCGCAAACGACCATCACCCATCCCGGCGGTGGCCATGCCGACCACCATGATCGGGTGGGAATGACCAACAGACAAAGCGCCACCACCACGAGGACCAAGAGGCGACGCCCGCGCCGCTTTCGCAGCACCAGCAGCAGCGCGAGGACGACGACCACCAAGAACAGTGACCAACCCGGCCCCGCGGGCCAGGACACGACGCCTCCCGGTATCGCTGCACCCGTCTCCGCGACGACGATGAGCCACCGCACCGGCCACGACGCGAGCCACGCGATGACAGTCGCGACCTCCATCGACACGGCGGACGCCACGGTCGCCACCACACCGAGAATCGCCGCCGGTGGAACCGCGACGGCCGCCAATGCGTTCGCCGGCACGGCGATGATGTTGATCCCGCCGTCAGCGGCGGCCAACAACGGGGACACCGCGAGCTGCGCGGCCGCCGGAACCGCGATCGCGGCCGCGACCAGCCGTGGCACGCCCCGTCGCCGCCCCGCTTCGGTCCAACGTGAGGCGAACACGACCAAGCCAAGCGTCGCCGAGACGGAAAGCCCGAACCCGAGATCGAACGCCAGGCCCGGTTCCCACCACAGCAGCACCACGACGGTCGCGGACAACGCCGGAATCGCCGCCGTGGGACGACCCGTCCCGAGCGCGAGAAGGCCGATCACGCCCATCGCGGCCGCTCTCAACACGCTCGGCGACGGCCTCACCAGGATGACGAACCCGAGGATCGCGACCATCCCGACGACGACCGTCAACCAGACGGGCGCCCGTGCCGCTCGCGTCAACAACAGAACGGCCCCGACGACGATCGCGAGATTAGACCCGGAGACCGCCAGCAGGTGCGTCATCCCCGTGTCTCGAAAGTCGTCATCGACTTCGAAGGTCAGCTCGCTCGTGTCCCCAATGGCCAGGCCCGGCAATAGTCCCGCGACGGCGGGAGGCAATCCCGAACTGGCCTCTCGCAGTCCCGAACGCAACTCCCCCGCAGCCGTCTGCCACCAGGAAGGCCCACTCACGACCACGACACGATCGTGAGTGGACAGTACTGCGGCCTCCAGCCCCAATCGGTTCGACGCCGCCAACCGGCCCTTTACGACGATGTCCTGCCCGGGAAGCAGACGAATCGATTCGACATTGCCGGATGCGAAGACCACAAGGTCGACGCTCACCGACACATCCCGTCCATCCCATCGCAGGGCGCTCGTCGTTCCGCGCATCAACCAGGTCGGGGATACGGTTCCCCTCAGTCGTTTCGGATCATCTGCCAAGCTCAACGTGACACTGACATCCGCGCGCTCGTCGATGAGTGACCGGACGGGTTCGGCCTCGCCAACCGACTTCTGGACGGTTGTCGTCCAGATTCCGCCGACGAGGCCGAGACACAAGGCGACCAGCACCAGAGACGACGGCCTATTCGATCGGTGACTCCAGACAGCCGCGACGCCCACTCCGCAGACAATGGCGACGTTCGCCACCAGTGGAAGCAGCAACCCCAGGAAGCAACCACACCACGTCGCGATCGCCACGAGAGCGAGCCGAAGGTCGGGAATCGACGCGTGACGGGCTGCAGGGGTTGGCTTCTCGGCGGCCGAAACACTGGCGGGCGGAACCGTGAGCGTCACTCCCGTTGCCTTCGAACGGATTCGCGCTCATCAGACCGTCACCCGGTCTCGCAGCTTCGCCATCGTCGCCGCCCCGATGCCTTCGACGTCCTCGAGCTGATCGACGGAGTCGAACCCGCCGTTGCTGTCCCGATAGGCGATGATCCGATCAGCCATGACGGGGCCGATGCCCGGCAGCGAGTCGAGGTCCGCCGCGGTGGCCTGGTTCAGGTTGACCGTCTGCGGTTCATCCGGTTCCTGGGGTGTCGGTTCGACGTCGGTCGCGTCCGCCGGCGCATCGTCGCCTTCGACGATGATCAACTCGCCGTCGCTGACCTTACGCGCGAGATTGAGGTAGCCGACGCCCTTGCCGGTCAAACCACCCGCGGCTTCGATCGCGTCCGCGACGCGTGCCCCGTTCTCAAGCGACACGAGACCCGGACGTTTGACTTCCCCGACGACCGACACCATGACCGCGATGTCCGTCCGATCGGCGTCCTCGGTATCCGTCTGGCCATGCTTCTCGGTGTGCGCCACCGGAACCGGTTCGAGACCCGACCCACCACCGGTCGGCCACGCGTACCAAGCCGAGATGGTCGATACGGCCGCTACCGCCATTAGCGCGAACGCGAGCATGGTTCGTGACGTCCTCTCCCAGCGAACGCGCGCTCGGATCGTATCGGTCGCGGCCGCGATAACGTCACCGACGCGGCCCCGGACGATGTTTGATCGTGCCTTCACCCCGACGTCGCCAGTGTCGACGATTTCGGTGCAGGCGCCGTCCGCCACTCCAGCGAATGTCGGGTGCAGCGCCGCGAAACGCGCGCGAACCTCCGTGGCGTCGGTGTCGGTTTCATGGGCTGAGATATCGCCCTTCTTGCGAAGGAGCGAGGAAAAGAATGCACTCATGCCTGGTAAACGCCAGAAACGACAATGAAGACGTATCCTCCACACTCGACCTGTGGATAACGACACGAATGTGGAAAACCTACAGTGGATTACTCACATGCGGCTCGTTGTCCACAGGTTCCGCGACGGCGATTTGACGTCCATTCTGGGCAGCAAGGTAGGCTGACAGTATGGGGCGGAGGTTGGAGGCCCCCGAGAATCTCCCCGTAAACGGTTGTAGCGCCGAACCCTGGATCAGGGCCGGCGCTACATGTGTGCGGGCATGAAAGTAGTGGAGTGGGTTCAGGTGTTGGCCTGTTCCCACTCCACTGGTGTTTAGTGTGCGGCGGTGTCCTACTCTCCCACTCCCTGTCGGGGGCAGTACCATCGGCGCTGGAGGGCTTAACTTCCGGGTTCGGGATGGGACCGGGTGTT